>NZ_LT906436.1:2100000-2352500 GCF_900187225.1 Listeria monocytogenes | reverse complement strand
TCAATGTTTTTGAAATGTGTGGCGTTTTTTGTTACGAATGTGGAGGAGAACAAGTTTACAGATTTTATGGATACTTATTTTATTTCTCATTCGCATGCGTATCGCCTGAAGCATAAGGTGGAAGAGTTTCTTCGAGAGATTGATTTGAAGCTTGATAATAATCGAATTACTGGAAAGGAGTACCGGGTTCGGTATTTGATTGCATTGCTTCAAGCCGAATATGGTGTGCTTATTTATCCGCTTTTGGATGAGGAGAAGCAAATGATTGATAACTTTATGGCGACGTTGAATTTGCGGATTAATATTGATACATTGGCGCATAATGCGGAGGGCCATGCATATTTTCGGTCATTGATTTCGATGGTATTTAAAAGAGATATTCCAACGAGTGCGATTATTTTGGATGAACAGTGTCAGAAATATATTGAGTCTTCAAGATTTCTTGATATAGTTCAGAAAAGTAGTAAGGAAACACTAGAAAAAGAGCTTGGTCAGGAATTTTCGTATAATGATTATTTGTATTTGATGTTGATTTATTATTCGACTAATTTTAGTATTATTGATGCTTCCATGAAAAAGGTGGAGCTGGAGCAATTTGATGAGTTGATAATGAAAAATGCAGATTTGCAGTCGCTGGTTGATTTATTTGAAGAATATTTTGGCGCGGAAGTTGTTAATCACTCGCTTTTTCGGGCAGCACTTTGTTACTTTTTGAAGAAGACGTTGTTTAATTTGCAGGGACTTATTCCGAGTAATGAGCGATTGCTGGATAAAAAGTATCAGCCGCTTTACTTGGTTGTGAAAAATGTGCTAAAACGCTGGAATGAGAATAGTAGACGGCGAGTATTATTAATTGATTCTCATATTAATTATTTGACGATTCATTTGTATCCACTTATTTATAAATGGAATAATCCGGTGCAAATTTGTATTTTCTCGTTCAATTTAATTAATTTTGAGTCTTGTAAATTTCAGGTGGAACAGGAGCTTGGGCGGAAGGTGAAGGTGCATGAGAAAATGTTTAATTCGGTGGAGGATTTAAACAGGTTACTAGAAGAATCGGATGAGCCAACGATTGTACTCTGTAATCCTAACTGCGAAATGGAATTGAAGGAAGCGGTAGAAGGTACTATTATTCCGATTTCATTGGCGTTTTTTGATAGGGATTTGGAAGATGTAGAAGAAGTGATTCAGTCTCTTAGAATAAAAGAACATGAAAAAAGGCTAGCCTATTTGAGAGGCTAGCCTTTTTATTAATGTGTGAAGCCGTGGACGCCGGATTGTTGATTATCGTGGAAAAGGATGTGGGCGTTGTTTAGTTCTTGAATAGAGGCTTGGAAATCTTGGATGAATTCTTCTGCCATGTTGAAACCAAGGTCAGCGCGGCAGACGTAACGTTGAATAATAATGTTTTCCAAGCTTTTTGGTAGTGGATATGCGGGAACTTGCCAGCCGCGCATTTGGAGGCGGTCCGCTAAATCGTATAATGTCCAATTTACATTGGCGTCGTCTTTTAATTTATAGCAGACGATTGGTAAGTGGGAGCCATCGTTAAAAATGTCAAAGTAGCCAGTTTGTTCGACTGCATGGGCAAGGTATTGTGCTACATCGCTTGTTTTTTGGTGAATGGTGCGGTAGCCTTCGAAGCCGTAGCGTAAGAAATTGTAGTATTGACCGATGATGTGGCTCGCACTGCGGGAGAAATTGATTTGCATGGTTGGCATTTCTCCGCCAAGGTAGCTGACTTTAAAGATGAGTTCTTCTGGTAGGTAGCTTTCATCTTTCCAAAGGACCCAACCGATACCTGGATAAACGAGGCCGTATTTGTGACCGGAAGTATTAATTGAGATAACGTTTTTCAAACGGAAGTCCCAGATAATGTCAGGTTCGACAAATGGAGTGAAGAAACCTCCACTAGCTGCATCGACGTGAATGTAGACTTTATAATCGGTTTTGCTATTGTATTCTTCAAGTTTTTCATTTAGCGCGTAGATGTCATCATAGCGGCCTGTGTAAGTGATACCGAGGATGCCGACCACACCGATTGTATATTCATCGACGTAATCAAGGACTTGATCGGTATTGAGTTGCATGTGCTCTTTATCCATTGGAACAACGCGCATATCGATATCCCAGTAAACACAGAATTTTTCCCAACACACTTGGTAGCCAGAGGAGATAACGAGATTTGGTTTTTTTGCATAAATATCTAGGCCAAGTTTTTCGGCACGTTTTCTCCAAGCAAATTTCATTGCCATTCCGCCAAGCATACACGCTTCACTAGAGCCGATTGTGGAAGTTCCCATAAATTTTTGGTCCTTAGGTGCATGCCATAAGTCAGCGATAATATTGACGCAACGATTTTCAAGTTCAGCTGTTCTTGGGTATTCAGATTTATCGATTGCATTTTTTTCTAGTGTTTCGGACATTAATTTGGTTGCTTCGTCTTCCATATATGTTTGGCAAAAAGTAGCTAGGTTTTGGCGGGCGGAACCTTCATCTAAAAGTTCGTCTTTCACTAAACGGTAAGCAATCCGAGGTTCGAGTGGTTCTTTTCCGAGGGTGTATTTAGGAATATCACGATCCTCTGCACTTGATCCGAAAACTGGTTCTAAATAACTTTCTTTATTTTCTTTACTATATAACATGATTTTTTCCTCCTATAATTTGTCTTGATTCATAATATGTTTTTCGTCGGGGTTAATAATGTGTTCGCCGCGAGCTCTTGGGTGGGTGAATTTATTGATGTCGCTTGAGTCTAAATGCGTAATATCTTTCGGTGTGATGTCTTTTTTATCGTGCACGGCGTAGATGATAAATGGGATTAACACAGTGACGATAAAACTAATCGATAAGATAACAATGTATGTCATGTCGCTTTTTGCGGCGATTGATGCAGGTGGGACAAAAGAGATACACAAAGCGAAAACGGATGTTACTAAGCCAATCAGGGCCACAACCACTTTAACAATTTTGCCGCCAGGGATTTGGTAGGTGCGTTTTAAGCTCGATTTTTTGAAAATAAGTACTAAGTAACCGATGAAAAAGAGTAAATAGCCGACTAAATAAATGACTACAGTTAAGGAAATTGCGGTTAGGAAAGATAAATTATTCCCGCCGCCACCAAATGTAAGAATAGCTGCCCAAATGGTAACTACGACGCCTTGAACCATAATAAGTGGTACAGGGACTCCGTGTTTATTTACTTTTTTCATTTTTTCGGGAAGTAAGCCTTGTTCTGCAGCAGTGTACATGCCGCGTGATGGACCGACTACCCAAGCACTGACTTCACCCATGACACCTAGCGCAATCATTATCGCGATTAGTTTTACTGCCCAACCTAAGCCGGAACCAAAATGTAAAATTAGTGCTTGGAATGTTTGCACGACGCCGGAGCTGAGGGATAAATCTTTTAAAGGTAACACAGCAGAGATAGTTAAGCCGCCGATTGTATTCAGTGCGATGGCTAAAATAACGAGCATAATCATTGCTAGTGGATAATCGCGTTTTGGGTTGGTCATTTCATTGACGTGGCTCGCGGAAGCTTCAACACCCATGTAAGCGAGTATAAATGACACGAAGATGACTAATGTTGAAGCTTTTGAGAAATCCGGGATAAACGCCTCTTTGGAAAAAGTGACATGAAGTGGATTTCCGCCAGCAACGTAAGCAATACCTAAAATAAATAAAATAATTGCTGGGATGAGAATACCGATAATAAAACCAAATTTCGCGATTTTAGCCGTGTTTTTCGTACCACCTAATTGGGAAAAAGTAAGTCCCCAAAAAATAACTAACACACCAATAAATTTAATAAAAGGATTCGATTCGAGTGCGGGAAAATCAAATACATAGGATAGCGCACCGAGAATAAAGTAAATCATTGTCACGAATCCGACCGTTATTTGAAACCACTGAAAGAAGATTGCGGCAAAACCAAAACGTTCCCCGAGTGTATTTCCCACCCAAGAAAAAATACCGCCTTCTTGCCAACCATCCACCGTCGCCATTTCTGCTGCACATAAAGCTACAGGCAAAAACCATAAAAATCCACCAAGAAGTAGGAAAAAAACTAGATGAAAGCCGGAAGTGGCAAATGTTGGATATTCATAAACGGTCATAACCATGGAAGCCGTGATGGCGAAAAATCCGAATAAGGTTAAAGACTTTGCTTGTTTAGACATTGTATGTTACCTCCCAATTTTTTGTTTGCGAAAATACAACTAAACGAAGCTATAAGTAATTAGAATGATGCTTAATTAATGGTAAATGTGATTTTTTTGGAACATCATCAGTTAACACGAGAAAAGCACCTCCTAAGTAATTGTTTGTTGGAACATGTATAAGATTAGCACGTTTGTTTTCGAAAATTATTCCAGTTTTTTTCTTAGCCAGGAAAAATTTTTGAGACAATGCTTATAGTTGTTCTATTCGCAGCAAACGCATTCATTAAATTTTTTTCCATTTTTAGTAAAAAACTCTTGCACTTTAAAAAAAATGGGTGTATTGTATATAGATGTTAAATGTCCATTAAGGATATTGAAAGGTAATAATGGGAAGAGGGAGGATTTAATGATGAAGTTGAGCAAAAGTATGGACCAGGTTTTTTGTATTATGACGATGTTGTACACCCAGAAGGTAGATGTTCCCATTTCTTCCGTAACTATTCATCACCGTTTGCGTGATTCGTCACCGTCTTATATTAGTAAAATTTTGAGGAAGCTAGTCGTTAGCGGGCTGATTAATTCAGTTTCGGGTAATAACGGTGGTTTCACGCTTGCTAAAGACCCTGAAGAAATTAATTTGCTGGATATCGTAGAAGCAGTGGAAGGGAAAATCGATACATACCCAGATTCTGACTTAATCCACACTGTTTTCTCGGACTATCATGAATTTGCAGAATCCGGTATTCACACCATTACAAGTGCTTTTAGAAACGCTGATAAAGAATACGCTAATTATTTATACTCACAAAAATTATCTGTTTTAGTAGAGCAAGTGATTGGGAAAGAACGAACCACTATCATAGATTGGAACGAAGCGTAATAAATCTTTAAAAGAAAGAAGTGCGGTAAAAAATGGATATGGTAAAAAATGAGTGGAAAAAATTATTTAAAAACAAAATACTACTTTTATCATTTGTAGTTATTCTGTTTATTCCACTTTTATATGCAAGCTTTTTCTTAAAATCCGTCTGGGATCCGTACGGCAAAACAGGGGATTTACCAGTAGCGGTAGTTAACAATGACAAACCGGTTGATTATAACGGTCAAACAATGGATGTTGGCGATCAGTTAGTCACAAAACTGAAAAGCAACAAAGAACTCGATTGGAATTTCCTTTCCAAAGAAGAGGCTGAACAAGGTTTAAAAGATGGCAAATATTATATGGTTGTCACGATTCCAAAAGATTTCTCTAAAAATGCAGCATCCGTTTTAGATAAAGATCCGAAAAAAATGGAATTATCCTATAAAACAAACGGCTCGCTGAACTATTTAGGTCAAGTCGTGAGTGAACAAGGTGCCAAACAACTGAAGAGCGAGGTTTCCGCTGAGGTAACAAAATCATACGCGGAAGCAATTTTTGATAAAATTAAAGAGTCTGGTGACGGGTTCGCCCAAGCCGCTGATGGCTCTGGAAAAATTAAAGATGGTCTTGTGAAATCACAAGAAGGTAATAAAACCATTTCTACTAACTTAAAAACGCTCGCAGATAGCTCTTTGACGTTCAAAGATGGCGCTAATACGTTAGAAGTTGGTTTGAAAACTTACACAGATGGTGTGAACACTGCGGCCGCTGGTGGCGATAAACTAAATGCTGGTGTTTCAACGCTTGCTGCTGGTGTAGGACCACTTAAAGACGGTGTGGCTGCACTTGACGGAGGGGCAACGAAATTAGCTAGCGGAGTTTCTACCTATACATCTGGTGTAGATACACTAGCAGGTGGAATTAACCAAGCTTACACTGGTTCTACTGCACTTTCAGATGGATTAAATAAGATGAATGGCAGTGTACCAACCCTAGCATCAGGCATAACACAACTAAACAATGGTCAAAAAAGCTTAGCAACTGGCCTAGATTCACTAGTCGATGGAAGTAACAAACTTTCAGCAGGACTTAAAGAATTAGACGGAAATTTAACTGATAAACAAGGCAAAATTGCACAATTAAAACAAGGTATGAACGATTTACAACAAGGTATTGATCAATTAAACCAAAGTGTGAACGGAGAAGATGCAGCACTTGCAAAACAACTCGCTACACTGCAAAAAAGTTTAAGCGACCTACAAAATGGCTTAACATTTATTAAATCTAATGCGAACTTTGATGCTGAAGCAATTAAATCAAAAATTAATGCGACAGCTGGCGTGAGTGCAGAAGATAAACAAAAAATCATAGATGCTATTCAAGCTGATTTAGATAAAGAATCACAAAAATCTGCCACTCAAGTAGCAACAGTAGAACAACTACAAAGTGGTTTATCAGGTCTTGATTTAGCAGCAATTCAAACACAAGTTACAGAATTACAAACTGGCGTAGCAAAAATTTCCGCTGGTTATCAAGCAGTTCACGGTGGAACAAATGAAGCATTTAACAGTATTCACCAAGCAATTAATGGCTCAGGTAGCCAAACTTTACTTGGCGGTGCGAACCAACTAACTGCTGGACTCAAATCAGCACAAGCCGGAAGTGCTAAATTAGTTGCTGGAACAAACCAACTTAACAGCCAAGTACCAACACTAACTTCTGGCGTCGGACAACTCGCTACGGGTAGTGCAAGTATGGAAAACGGATTGAGCAAGTTAAATGATGGTGGTAACAAACTTGCAAGTAATTCCGGCGCATTACGCTCAGGAGCAACAGAGTTACAAGGTGGAACAAACCAATTAGCTGCAAAAGTTCCAACACTTGCAGGTGGTGTTAATCAACTACAAGCAGGTTCAAACCAATTAGCAGGCGGTCTAAACCAACTATCAGCTAACTCACCAAAACTAGTTTCAGGCGTCGGACAACTCGCAGATGGCTCTTCCAAAATTGCCGATGGTTCTTCTAAACTAGCGAATGGTTCCTTCCAATTAGGAGATGGACTTACTAAATTAACAGACGGCAGCACAGAATTAACAGACAAACTAGCAGACGGAGCACAGCAAGTCAAAGATACAAAAGCGACAGATAAAACATTCAACATGATTGCAGCTCCAACAAAACTTGCACATAATGAATATACGCACGTAAGTAATTACGGTCACGCATTAGCACCATATGTGTTGTCACTTGCTCTATATGTTGGTGCACTTGTATTTAACTTCATTATGCCAATTAGACGTGTTTCAATGGAAGGTCAACCAGCTTATAAATGGTGGTTAAGTAAATTATCACTAGGTTTTGTCGCAGCTGTTGCGATGGCACTTCTTGAAGGTGGCATCATGATAGCACTAGGATTAAGACCGGATAGCATCGTTGAATTCTTCGGAACGGCGATTATTACAGCTCTTGCTTATATGTTCCTTATCATGCTCCTTGCTATGACATTTGATAATCCAGGTCGTTTTATCGCGATGGTATTACTCATTGTTCAATTAGCGGGATCAGGTGGAACATTCCCAATGCCACTTACAGGATGGTTCTTCAACTTAATCCATCCGTTCTTACCAATGACTTACTCGATTTATGCCTTTAGAGAGTCACTGGCAGCCGGTATGGGACCAAATGTATACAGTATGTCGATGCTCATTCTTACAATCATCATGATCGCATGTGTTGGCTTACTATATCTATCCATGAGCCACTTGAAAAAACGTCACGATGCACATGAATCAGCTCTTGACGATAATCAAAAATTAATGGCTTTAGAAAACTAAACAAATTAAAAGCAAGGTTTCCTGAAAATGGGAATCTTGCTTTTTTGTTACGCAATTGGGCGCCTTCCCTGCAAAGAAATGCTATAATTAAACTATTAACATACGAAAAGAGGTATTGCATGACGAAAAAAATAGTATTTGTAGATGTAGATGGTACGCTTGTAAATGATGATGGGCTTGTTCCAGAATCCGCAAGAACTGCAATAATAAAAGCACGCAACAACGGACATCAAGTGTACTTGTGCACGGGACGTTCTAAACCGGAATTATATGAATCCATTATATCAATCGGATTTGATGGCATTATCGGTGCTGGCGGCGGCTATATCGAAGTAGACGATGAAATCATTTACCATAAAAAAGTAGCGAATGAAGATGTCGTTCATATGGTGGATTTCTTTACAGAAAAACAATTGGATTTTTATTTAGAATCAAATGGTGGACTATTTGCTAGCCCGAATCTTGAATCCCATTTAGATAGATTAGTATATGGTGATGTGGAAAATGATCCTATCGCACGTGAGAAAAAAGCAAATAATCCACATCCTTTTATGGAAAGTCTTACTTACGGTGAAACCAATTTGTATCGTACAGATGTGAATAAAGCTTGTTTCTTAGAAAATAAAGCCGTACCTTTTGAAGAAATTAAAAAAGAATTTAGTGGCAAGTTTGAAGTAATGCATTGTACTGTGCCAGTTTTTGGTGATGATAGTGGGGAATTAATGGTTCCTGATATCCATAAGGCGACGGCAATTGAGTTCTTGCTCAAACATACTGGTGGTGAAAAAAAAGCCACCATTGGTATTGGTGACGGTATGAATGACGCAGAAATGCTCACCTACTGCAAGACTGGTATTGCTATGGGGAACGCAAAAGAAGAATTAAAAAAACTTGCCGATGATGTTACTAAATCAGTAGATGAAGACGGCTTATATGCCAGTTTTCTAAAGCATGGTTTGCTTTAGAAAAAATAGTTGGGGTAATGAAAGCATATAGAGGAGGATTTTTATGAAATTAATCAGAACAAAAACATACAAAGAAATGTCACAAGAAGCGCTCGAAGTAGTTGAACAAGTCATTAACGAAAATGATAACCCGGTAATAAATACAACTACAGGAGCAAGTTTCGATGGAATGTTCGAGGGGCTTGTAAAAGGAATTAATGCCGGTGAAATTCCAATCGAAAAAGTATTTTTAATGAATTTGGATGAGTATGTGGCTAAGCGCGATGCTTCCTTCACTGTTTACACGTATATGCACCAAAAATTCTATGATTTAATTAACAAAATGCCAAAAAGAGTAGAATTATTGGACGGCAGCCTAGCTGACTTTACAGACGAAATTGCTCGTTATAAGAAAATTTTGGCTGAAAATGAACGTGATTTACAAATTCTAGGCTTAGGAGTAAATGGACATCTTGGAGCTAATGAACCAGGAACGCCATTTGATGCGCGATTGTTTTTGGCAGATAGCGATGAATCTACTATTAAAAGCACCATCATGTACAACAATTTAAAAGAAGACGAAGCGCCGTCCCAAATGCTTACTCTTGGATTAGCTGATATGATGGATGCAAAACAAATCTTAGTCACTGCTTCCGGTGAACGAAAAGCAGAGGCTGTTAAAGGTTTACTTGAAGGCCCAATTGATGAAAACTGTCCAGCGTCGATTTTACGTAACCATCCGAATGTCGTATTTATTATTGATGAAGCGGCAGGATCATTACTTACTAACCACTAAAAAAGGGGGCAGAACCATGAGAAAATTATACACTTATTTTGTTTTAATACTTGGTGTGGCGATGATTGGTCTTGGTATTTATTTAATGTTTAATCCAAGTACATCACTGCAAGCACTAACTATTTTTATTGGGATTATTTTAGTTTTAAATGGGATTAATGAAGTGATTTCTTATTTTGGAGAACATAAATATTGGAGTATTTCCAAATGGATAATGCTTGATGGGATTCTATCAATCCTTATTGGTGGATTTGCTATTTTCGAGTCAAATATGGCGGAACGTGTTTTCATTATTATATTCGCGATTTGGATATTAGCTTCAGCGATATTACGTATTTTAACGGCGTTTGCTGTAAAAGGTTTTCCAGGATGGACATTACTACTTATCATGGGAATTATAGGATTGATTATTGCTATTATTTCCTTGTTCACGAACATGCTAGTAGCAATTGCGATTGGGATTATACTTGGAATATTTTTCATTTTCCAAGGTATTACATGTCTTTCTCTTTGGTGGGTTATTCGAAAAGGTGAATCTCGGAAATAACGATAATTTTTTATATTGTTTTTCATTAAAATGTTAAAAAAATAACATTAATAAAACTGGAAAAGTGATTTTGTCACAAAATGGACATAAGAAGCGAGAAGATGGTTCTTTAAGAACTCTTTGCTCGCTTTTTTTTTATTATGATAAAGAGAGATGAATTGATGTGAGGATTTTGAGGAGGCGGGATAAATGGAGGAAAGGTTTACTACGGAATTAATGTTTACATTAACTAATAATCCAAAGTTTCAAGAAGTAGCAGAATTGGTATATTGGAACGAGGAAGAAATTGTTCATTGTCCAGAAAACAATGAGTATGTGTATGCAATTGACGAGGGAAGTGTAACGCAATGTGCTGCAAGAAACAGTTCTTGGGGAAAAGGAAGCATTCTCGGTTTTACTCGAGAAGAGACAAAAATCCAACCCCTTTCTAAAACGGTAGCCTGGAAAATTCCTTTAACATATGTAAAGGATATCTTGAAAAGTATGGGTAAGGTTAAGGTTGCTGATTTGACAGTGATAGAAAAGAATTTTTTAGATCGAAATGAAATTGATTGCATTCAGTGGTTCATTCAAGAAATGCCTTTGAGATTACATACAACTTCCTGGAAAGTAGCGCTAGATTTTTTTAGACAAGAGATGATGCAAGCTGTGCCTAAAGAATTATGTGCTTTTCAAGTAAAAGAATTGAAGCAGCAGCATATTCTATATGAATTAGGCTATTACCTTGAAATAGATGTATTACAATTTCATAATTATTTGAGAGATTTAGCCTATAATAAAGTTTTACAAAAAAATAATTGAAATATTTCTTAATTTAGCACAGACAAAAATCAGAATTCATAGTACACTTATAAGTAACCATGATAGGGATTTATCGCCAGTCCCTTATTAGCCACCAGCAAATTTTGCTAGGTGGTTTTTTGATGAAGTTTTTCTTTTCGAATGTGGATGGTTGTGATAACCTAAAAAAGGTGAGTTTTAATGAAGGGAAAGTGTAGGAAATGATAAAATGGTTACCAAAGGATTTATGGATTGTTATTATTGGGATGGTGTTACTATATACAGGGCTCTCGTTTATTTGGCCTTTCAATATGATTTACATGACGCAAGAGTTAGGGATGTCGACAACGGACGCCTCATTAGTGTTGTTGATAAATTCAGGAGTGGGGATTGTTTCTAGTATTATCGGCGGAATTATTTTTGACCGGTTTTCTGGTTTTATTTCACTTACGATTGGAATGATTATCTTAGTACTATCGACGGCTTCGTTGTGCTTTTTCCATGGATTTCCATTTTTTATTTGGAATTTATGGGCGGTCGGTATCGCGATGGGGATGGTATTCTCTGGATTATACGCAGCAGCAGGATTAACGCATCCGACTGGCGGCAGAACTGGGTTTAATGCGATTTACGTGGCACAAAATATTGGCGTAGCTGTTGGTCCCTTGCTTGCAGGACTTCTGGCAAAACAAGGTATGAGTCACGTATACATTGGTTCTTTTGTATTTGCGATTGCTTTCGCGGGATATTTTTTCTTCTTTTTCCACAAAATTGACTGGAAATCGGAGCGGGTAAGTGCCGAAACAAAACATCGTAAAAAAGGAGCTAAACGTGAATTTCCGACTAAGCTAGCTCTATGTTCTTTTATTCTATTATTATTGACGTACTTGCTTTGCCAATTACCACATGTGCAGTGGCAGTCGAATTTATCTACTTACATGACAGAAATAAAAGGCGTGACATCTAGTGAATATGGGAACTTATGGAGTTTGAATGGTGCGCTTATTGTTCTTGGTCAGCTCGTTCTAATCCCCGTTGTAAATAGATTTAAAAAATACTTACTTGCACAAATTTATATCGGTATTTTCTTATTTATTTTATCTTTTGTTGTGGCAATGAATGCAAGTGTCTATAGTGGCTTTGTACTCGGAATGATTTTCTTAACGCTCGGGGAAATGTTTGCTTGGCCAGCGATTCCAACGATTGCTTATCAACTCGCACCAAAAGGAGCGGCTGGCTTGTATCAAGGACTTGTGAACGGGATGGCAACAGCGGCGCGTATGCTTGCACCGTTTATAGGAGCAATTGTCGTTCAAAATCTCGGTGGTATCAAAGCTTTATTCATTGGTGCGTTTATTTTACTTGGCTGCGCATTAATTAGTATTACACTACAACAAATTTTACAGAAAAAGGACCAACAAGAAAAAGCTGCTTTGAAAATTTCCGTCAATCAGGGGGAATGAAAAATGAAATTATGGAAAAATGCTACCTTTTACCAAATGACAGCTGAAGGGGATCAGGTTTCTGCGGTATTAACAGAAAACGGTCAAATTTGTGCGGTCGGTGAAGCAATGGACTTAGAAAAACAATATGTAGCTAACATCACTGAAACGATTGATTTAGAAGGGAAAGTGGTATTTCCTGGATTTGTTGATGCTCATATTCATTTGCTATGGTATGGACAAGCTTTAGAGCGGCTTAATTTAAACCAAACCACTACTAAAAAAGAGGCACTAGCGCTGATTGCTGAAAGAACAAAGCAAATTGCTAGTGATGAATGGTTGTTTGTGGAAGGTTATGATGAAAATAAGTGGTC
Organism: Listeria monocytogenes; assembly: GCF_900187225.1. Taxonomy (GTDB): domain Bacteria; phylum Bacillota; class Bacilli; order Lactobacillales; family Listeriaceae; genus Listeria; species Listeria monocytogenes. The sequence continues at coordinate 2,339,755 of NZ_LT906436.1, read as the reverse complement.
AGATGAACAAACGTTGATTTCTTTGGCCGATTTAGATGAAGTAAGCCAAACGAATCCGATTTTAGTTCGGCGCATTGATTATCATAGTGTTTCTATTAATTCTGCATTACAAGAGAAGATTGCGGATTTTTCGGAAACTGGTTTTGATGGTGGTGGTGAAATTGTTCGGGATAAAACGGGTGAGTTCATAGGAGTTTTAAGGGATAATGCAACGACTATGGCGATAGATTCCTTCCCTGCAGCAACGCCTTCTGAACTAAGCGCATGGCTTGAAATCGCGATAACTGATTTATGGTCGAAAGGCATAACGGGTGCACACTCGGAAGATTTACACTATTTTACGGGGTTCGCTTCGACCCTAGCAGCTTTTCGAAATACTATTGGGTCTAATAAAATGCCGTTTCGTGCGCATTTGCTAGTTCACCACGCAGAACTAGCTGCTTTTTCGGCTTCTAATGAAAGTTTCGTAAGTGGGGATGCCTTTTTAGAATTAGGGGCGATGAAAATTTTCTATGATGGAACAGTTGGCTCGCGAACGGCGTTGATGAGTGCGGGATATGCGGACAACCCTAGTGAAAAAGGACTGCAAATTCATTCTGATCAAGCGTTTGAAGATTTGGTTAAAGCAGCGCGAAAAGCAGGATTACCTGTTGCTATTCATATTTTAGGGGATCAAGCTTTTGCTAATGTCATTCGAACGTTACGTGCCAATCCGCCTAAAGAAGGGCAATACGACAGACTAATCCACACACCTTGGCTTACAGAAGCTCTAATAGAAGAAGCAACTGGGTTGCCGGTATTATTTGATATCCAGCCGCAATTCATGGCGAGTGATCTTCCGTGGGCGCTAGAAGTACTTGGAGATAATCATCCGCCGTTAGCTTTTGCTTGGAAAACGCTTCTACAGGCTGGTTTCCCATTAGCTGGTGGAAGCGATGCGCCGATTGAAGTACCGAATCCGTTTTGGGGTATCCATGCGGCTGTTACTAGAACGGCGAATGCAGATTTGGATGGAGTGGGATATTGGCCAGAGCAGGCACTCACTGTATTTGAAGCTATTCAACTATATACAAAAGGCGCGGCATTTGCGAGCTACAAAACAACTACACGCGGACAAATTGCACCAGGCTTCGTTGCTGATTTTACGATTTTGGCAGAAGATCCTTTTCAAATGAAACAAGCTGAACTTCGTCAAGTGAGCGTTGTGATGACGGTTGTAAATGAACAAATTGTCTATCAGAAAAAGTGAGCATACGTAGGAAACTCCATACAGAGACGGATGTTTTCGAAAAGTTTTTTTGCTAATATGGGAACGGAAGAAATGCCACGCTTCTGGCTCAGGGGGATGGTGTTGATACGGGAACGAGGGATGTATTAATGGAAATATTTGAACTGATTTTATTAATGTTGAGTGCGGTGTTTTTATCTAATGTACTAAGCCGATTTTTGCCAAGTATTGCGGTACCTTTAATTCAAGTAGTGCTGGGGATTATTTTAGCGATTCCACTTGGAGATCATACGATGGATTTGAATCCGGAATTGTTTTTGTTACTATTTATGGCGCCGATTCTATTTAATGATGGGGCGAGTACGGATAAGAAATCTTTATGGAAAAATCGAAAAGCTATTTTGTCATTATCGATTGGACTAGTGTTTGTGACAGTAGGAGTTTTGGGTGCTTTTATTCACTACTTAATTCCTGCGATACCTTTTGCAGCGGCGTTTGCACTTGCGGCTGCTCTGGCGCCTACAGATGCTGTTGCGGTGGGCGCGCTTGCTGAAAAAGTAAGAGTACCCCATAAAATTATGCATATTTTGGAAGGTGAATCGCTTATTAATGATGCTTCCGGACTTGTTTCGTTCCAATTTGCTGTGTTGGCGCTTGTAACGGGAACATTTTCTTTTATGTCAGCTGGAACAAGCTTTTTGCTTCTTTCATTAGGCGGGATTGCCCTGGGTGCTATACTTAGTTTACTGAAAATCATGTTGATGCGTGGTTTACGTCAGCTAGGAATCGAAAATATGACTTCTTTTATGCTGATGGAAATTTTGTTACCATTTTTAATTTTTATGGTAGCAGAAAAAGTCGGAGTGAACGGGATTTTAGCGGTAGTTAGTGGTGGAATGGTGCATTCATTTAGTTACAAGGGACTAAATCCTGAAATTGCGCAATTGAACTTGCTTTCAAAAAACACGTGGTCTGTTATTATTTTTAGTTTGAATGGTTTGGTATTTATCTTACTAGGGACACAATTACCGCAAATTTTGATGACGATTTGGCAAGACGCCAATATTCAAAAAGGTATGCTATTCGTGTATATAATAGGAATCACTTTCTTACTGCTCGGACTAAGATTTTTATGGATCTTGTTTTTCCGCAATTACGAGGAAAATCCGAAAGTGGATTTAGTTAGCAGATTGAAAAATACTTTTCTTTATACTGTGGCTGGTGTTCGCGGGACAATTACGTTAGTCAGTGCGCTTTCGTTACCTTTTGTTCTTGGTAATGGCAATGCGTTTCCTGAGCGTGATTTACTTATTTTTATTGCTGCTGGAGTTATTATTACGACGCTACTTTTGGCCAACTTCACTTTACCACTTTTTGCAGATAAGAAAGATAAAGTTACGGCGGATCATACGACAGATATTGTGCTACTTCGCGATATTGTGCAGCAATTACAGGCGTATAAAACAGATGAAAATGCAGTAGAAATGAATAAAGTGTTGAATATGTATAATAATCGGATTTTCTCTTTAATGGAGCATAAGGAAGTAAATGCTACTGAAAAAGAATTGCGGCGCTTAACGCAAGAATGGCAACTTGAAAATACGAGAAGATTAGTATTTGAACGAAAAATTGATACTGGTGTGGGGCTGTCGCATATGATGCGTCTTGGAAAACGACTATATGTCCAAACACGAGCAGAGAAGTACCGAGCGAGAATGCGGTATCGCCAGTTATTAAGTCATCGTTTTCGAGACTTCCGATTTGTTCCTCTTACTTTTGAAGAACGTAGAAAAGAAATTGCCAAACTACAAAATGAAAACAATCTATTTGTCATGCAAAAGCTACAGGATCTGGATTCAAATGAGTATAACCCAGAAATCATTTCGCTTTATTTGATGAATTTTGAGCGAGCATTAGGTCGTGGGAAAAATAAAAAAGAAAGCAATGATGAAGCGCTACAAACAACAATCGACCTGGCTTCACAAATTGAGCGCGAGACAATTCAACGCTACTTTGAAAAAGGCACGATTACGCGGAAAGAAATGAAAGTGTATCGTGATAATTTGCTAGCGATAGAGGCGAATATGCAATTAGAATTTTAATAAAAAAAGACAGTTAAGCTAATTTTTTAGCCTAGCTGTCTTTTTTTATCATCAAAATAATAAATAATCCGGTCGATAAGTTCTTTCGTTGTGCTATCAAAATCTTTTTCTTTTTGGTTGGTTAAAAGTCCAATTGGCGGTGATATTGGTAAATTTTCAATCGGAATGCGGACCGTGCCATCAAGTAGTTCTGAGTGCGCGGTGCTAGTAAAAATAGATACACCAACGTTTTCACGGACAAAATACTTATGAGACATACTGCTTGTGAGCTCCATTTTCTTATAATCACTACCAATAGCGCGTTTTAAATGCTGTTCGATTTGGATGCGGATGGGGCAATTTGCCGGTGTGAAGATAAAGCATTCATCGCGTAAATCACGTAACTCCACAGAAGTACGTGAAGCTAACGGATGGCTTTCTGAGACGATTAAATCTAACGTATCATGGAAAAACGGAAAATAGAAGTTCTCCAAAATCAGCTCTGGTTCTCCGCAAATCGCAAAATCAATTTCCCCATCAATGAGTTTTTGGCTACAAGTATTCGCATCATCCACCGATACATTCACCATTAATTTCGGGAAATCCGCTAGAAACGTTTTTAAAATTTTCGGAAAAACGAGACTGGCGCTAGGCTCGGAAATTCCGACTTTGATAAGGCCGGCGTTGCCATTTTTTAAGTCGAATATCGTGTGGTCGAGTACTTCATATTGAGCGATAAGTTGGCCCGCCCTTTCGTAAAATAATCTGCCTGCGTGCGTTAGTTTTAAAGTTTTGCCACGTTCGAATAACTGAACATCTAAGTCTTGTTCCAATTGCTTTATTCGCATCGAAATAGTCGGTTGCGAATAATTTAATACTTCTGCTGCGCGTTGAAAACTTCCCGTATTAACCACCGTATAAAAAGTTTTAATGGTTCGAAATTCCAATATAATTCCCCCTTCATATTGGAGTTTTTTGATATTTCTAACAGTATACACCGTAAAAATAGGAGAAGCAATTTATTAATCTGATAAAATTCATAGGAATAATGCGGATTGAGGCAGAAGTATTAGTATTACTGTGGTTAGCTATTAGTTTTTTTGATTAGCCAAACCCAATCTTTTACTTTATAGTATAGCTAATATCCGAAAACCAAGTAAGTTTATAGGGATTGAAAAGGGGCGATTTGATGGGGAAAGTGACAATTATTGCTGGGGGAATCAAAACAGAATCCAGGCTTACAGGATTAACTCAACTAGCGGCAAATGAATTAGTAACGAATGGCTTAGAAGTGAACATCATCGAAGTGCATAAAATAAACGCAGAAGCATTAGTCACCGCGGATTTCGCGCATTCAGATATTCAATTGGCAAATAGTGAAATTGAATCAAGTTCGGGCGTTATTATTGCTACCCCGATTTTCAAAGCGGCCTATTCAGGAGTGTTAAAAGTCTATTTGGACCTTTTGCCACTCAAAGCTTTGAAAGGGAAAGTCGTTTTGCCACTTGGGCTTGGTGGGTCAAATGGACATTTGCTCGCACTGCAATACGCACTTGATCCTGTGTTGAGGGAACTTGGAGCGGAAACGATATTAAAAGGGCAATTTACGGTAGATAAACAAATTGAACGGCTCGGGGATGGGCTGTATGAAATTGAATCTTCAGCGAAAGAACGGTTAGACATTGCTTTAGGCCAATTTATTTCGTTATTAAATCAGCAGTCAGTAGAAGTTTAAGGAGGAGAGTGGGAAATGACAGAAGATATTTTTAGAGTAGCGACTGTGGATGATGCGCCGGAATTTTTGGAATTGTTGTCGAGTGCTTTTCAATCGGTGAAAGAATTAGGAATTGATTGGCCGTCAACGAATGCGGATTTGGCGATGGTGACAGAAAATATTGTTAATTCTTCTGCTTTTGTTTTGGAACGAAACGGCAAATTAATTTCTACGATTACCGTTCGTTTTCCGTGGGAGAGCAGCTCACCTCCTTCTAAATATCCATTTGTTTGGTGGTTTGCAACGGCACCGGAACTCGCAGGACAGGGGATTGGCGATAAATTATTAACATATGTAGAAGAACGAGTACTTCGTGACACGCTAAAAGCACCGGCACTGACACTTGGAACTTCTGCCAGAAAACATCCATGGTTGCTGGATATGTATCTGCGCCGCGGTTATGAGGTCTATTTTGAACATGAGGAAGACGGCGATGTGGGTGTTATGATGCGGAAAATCTTAATTCCGGAAAAATTCGATGCCGCACTACTTGGAATACCTAGCTGGACATAAAAAAGGGGGAAAAAAGATGAAAAAGAAATATGGGATTTTGGCGCTTGCTCTTACAGCTGCATTAACATTAAGCGCATGTGGTGGAAAAGAGGAGCCAGAAGCAGCGAATCAAAAAGTACAAACAATCACGGTTGGAACAGGAACGCAATTTCCAAATGTCTGCTTTTTAGATGAAAATGGGAAATTAACTGGTTATGATGTCGAACTAGTAAAAGAAATCGACAAACGTTTGCCCGGCTATAAATTTAAATTTAAAACGATGGATTTTTCTAACTTACTCGTTAGCCTTGGTGCTGGAAAAGTAGATATTGTCGCGCATCAAATGGAAAAAAGTAAAGAACGCGAGAAGAAATTTTTATTTAATGATGTAGCGTACAATAATTTCCCATTACAATTGACGGTATTAGACAGTAATAACAGCATAAACAGCACAAAAGATTTAGCTGGAAAACGCGTTATCACAAGCGCAACATCGAATGGTGCACTCGTGTTGAAAAAAATCAATGAAGAACAAGGCAATAATTTTGAAATTGCTTATGAAGGTCAAGGGTCAAATGATACAGCGAACCAACTGAAAACTGGCCGCGCTGATGCAACGATTTCTACACCATTCGCGGTAGATTTCCAAAATAAAACAAGCGCTATCAAAGAAAAAGTAGTTGGCGATGTTCTATCTAATGCGAAAGTATACTTCATGCTTGGAAAAGATGAAACGAAACTAAGCAAAAAGGTAGATGAGGCGCTTCAATCTATTATTGATGATGGAACACTTAAAAAATTAAGTGAAAAATGGCTTGGCGCAGATTATTCAAAAGAACAATATTAAAAGAGAGGGAGTGCTATTAAAATGGATAAAGCGTTCGATGTAAAAATGATTGCAGATTTTATTCCGACGTTAGCTGGTTATTTACCCATAACGTTGTATATTTTAGCACTCTCGCTTATTTTTGGTTTTATATTAGGAGTACTGCTGTCTTTACCGCGAATTTATAAGGTTCCAATTTTAGATCAATTTGCCAGAGTGTATATTTCGTTTTTTCGTGGGACGCCGATTATGGTTCAATTATTCATTGTTTTTTACGGAATTCCGGCACTTTCAAGCGTATTTGGCATTGACTTATCACAAATGGATCCGCTGTATGCTGCGATTGCGACTTATGCATTAAGCAGTGCGGCGACAATTGCGGAAGTGATTCGCGCAGGGGTGAATAGCGTGGATGCCGGACAAGCAGAGGCGGCTTATAGTATTGGTCTGAGTAGTCGCCAAACGTTTTTACGAATCATTTTGCCACAAGCACTCTATCAAGCTCTACCGAATTTTGGCAATTTAGTCATTGGTTATTTGAAAGATACATCGCTCGCTTTTTCGATTGGTGTAATGGATATGTCAGGAAGAGGTCAGACGCTCATAACACTAAGTAATCACGCTTTAGAGGTCTATATTTCTTTATCAATCATTTACTATTTGACGGCCGTCTTACTGGAATATTCCTTCAAATGGATTGAAAAACGAGTTAAAAAAGAAAACACCAGATTCACGAGTATTTTCGATATCGAGTTATAAAGGAGAGATAATGATGCCGCTAGATGTGCCTTTTATTGGAACTGCTGTAATGGCAATGTTAAAAACGATTCCGTTAACACTTGCAATGACCTTCTTTCCGATATTATTCGGTTTCATTATCGCAATTGGTCTGACGCTTATTCGGATGTACCACGTTCGCTTTTTAGAACCGATTGCTAAATTTTACGTTTCTTTTTTTCGAAGCACCCCAGCAATTTTGCATATTATGCTGATTTACTTAGGCATTCCCCTATTGGTGGATTTTTTGAGCAAGTCATTCGGCTTAGGCATTTCTGCAAATAAAATACCGGTCGTTGTTTTTGTCATTATCGCACTGTCTTTCACGGCGGGGGCATACTTAACCGAGATTTTGCGCTCCGGTATTATTGCGGTTGATATCGGACAAATGGAAGCAGCTTACTCGGTGGGATACACGCATGGTCAAGCGATTCGGAAAGTATTGTTACCACAGGCCTTCATGATTGCCTTACCGAATTTCACGAATTTGTGTATCGGATTTCTACATACCACATCCATTGCCGCCATCGTCGCAGTCCCAGAAATCACTGGAATGGCAACGATTGTAGCATCAGACAATTACGCATTTCTCGAAGCATTTATCGGTGCCGCACTCATTTATTGGTTTTTAACTATTTTGATTGAAGCAATTAATTACATTTTGGAAAAGAATATCGCTAAATATCGAGGAGGGACAGTATGATTACAATTAAAAATATTCAAAAAAGCTTTGGCGAAAACAAAGTTTTAAAAGGAATTGATTTAACGGTGAAAAAGGGTGAAGTAGTAACAATACTTGGTCCAAGTGGCTCAGGGAAAACAACCTTTTTACGTTGCCTAAACTTACTGGAAAGACCTGAAAATGGCGAAATTTCAATGCATGACCAAATAATTAACTGCAAGAAACCATCCAAAAAAGAAGTTTTGCAACTGCGGAAAAATACAGCAATGGTTTTTCAACAATATAATCTCTTTTCTCACAAAACGGTTATCCAAAATGTGATGGAGGGTCTTACGGTAGCAAGGAAAATACCGAAAAAAATTGCACACGAAATTGCGGAACGGGAGCTCACAAAAGTCGGTTTGGCGGACAAACTCAGTGCCTACCCTTCCCAACTTTCTGGCGGACAAAAACAGCGTGTTGGAATTGCGCGAGCACTCGCAATTAATCCAGACGTCATTTTATTTGATGAACCAACCGCCGCACTTGATCCTGAACTTGTCGGTGAAGTATTGGAAGTAATGCTAGAGATTGCACGTGCGGGTGCGACGATGATTGTCGTTACGCATGAAATGGAGTTCGCCAAACGAGTGGCAGATCAAGTCGTCTTTATGGATGGTGGACTAATTGTCGAACAAGGTACTCCCGATGAAGTGTTTAATCATACAAAAGAAGAAAGAACAAAACGCTTTTTACACCGAGTTTCAGCGGATTATTTATATGAAATCAAAGAAGTGAAAAAGGAGCGTGTCATATGACGATTCGATTTAGTATTTTGGACCAAAGTATTATTAATCCGGGCGAGCAACCAAGTGAAGCCTTACGAAATACAGTAGAACTTGCGCAACTCGCAGAAAAACTCGGCTATCATCGTTTCTGGGTTGCCGAGCATCATAATTCAGACGAAATAGCTGGCGCAGCTCCGGAGGTTCTTTTAGGGTATATTGCTGCAAAAACGAGCACAATCAAGCTTGCGTCTGGCGGAATAATGCTACAACACTATAGTCCATATAAAGTTGCTGAACAATTTCATGTGCTTGAAAACATAGCGCCAGGTCGGATTTCACTTGGCGTCGGAAAAGCGCCAGGTGGATTTCAGCCAGCAACCGATGCCCTTCAAAAAGACTTCGTTAAACCTACTCGTACATTTGATGCTAAATTGGAAGAACTAGTCGATTTTGTCACCCGTCATTCAGATACAACTATTGCAGCAAAACCACTTCCAGAAAACAAACCAGAGATATTTTTGCTTGGAGGAAGTGCATCGAGCGCGAAACAAGCTGCCAAACTAGGGATTTCCTTTGTATTTGCTTATTTTATTAACGGAGAAGAAGCTGTTTTAAAAGAAGCACGCGAGCTATTTGAACAGTACCAAATAAACACAAAAGCTAGTTTTCAACTAGCACCAATTGTTGTAGTAGCTGAGACTAAAATCGCAGCAGACCGACATATTCCAGAGCGAGAGTCAATCAAAGTCGAGCTTGCAGACGGACGTAGAGTTAATGTCGGATCGCGCGAACAAGCCGAAGCCTACGTAAAAGATATCGACCAAACATACCGGTTTATTACCCAACGAATTGGTGCGATAACAGGAACCAAACAAGAAGTCGGAGTAGAGATTAAACGCCTTTCAAAAGAATATAATATCCAAGATTTTGTTGTTTTAACTCCAGTCAAATCTGCTGAAATTAAACGTTATTCCTATCAACTATTAAGTGAATCGATAAAGGAGGAAGTTGTCCATGGCTAATGTCGTCGTTTGGAGTAAAGAAGGGTGTCATTATTGTAAAGATGTCAAAGATTTTTTAATCGAGCAAAAAATTGTTTTTCAAGATATCGACGTCACCGACCATGATTATTTGCGAGAAGTTCTCCAAGCAAAATACGGCATCCGCCACGTGCCGGTCGTAGAAATTGGCAACATTGAAAATGGGACCTACCAAGCTGTTACAGAAATCGGATTGGAACATTTGGAAAAAGCATTGTTTGAAAAGGAGGAAGTAAAATGACTAGAAAAGAAACAATTCAGTTTGGTGCAATTATTCACGGTGTTGGCGGAACAACAGACGGTTGGCGACATCCGGACATCAACCCCGCAGCAAGTACGGATTTAGATTTTTATAAGACGCGCGCCAAAATTGCCGAACAAGGGTTATTTAGTTTTGTATTTATTGCAGACGGCCTTTTTATTTCCGAAAAATCGATTCCGCATTTTCTTAATCGTTTTGAACCAATTACGATTTTATCGGCATTAGCTGAGTCTACGGAAAACATCGGACTTGTCGGAACTTTCTCGACCTCTTTTACAGAACCATTTACACTTGCAAGACAGCTATCTTCCCTTGATCACATTAGTAGCGGCCGAGCGGGTTGGAATCTAGTCACTTCTCCGCAAGAAGGCGCCGCGCGAAATCATAGCAAGAAAAATCTCCCAACCCACAGAGATCGTTACACTATTGCGGCAGAACATTTAAAAGTGGTTCGCGGACTCTGGAATTCTTGGGAAGAGGATGCGTTCACTTATAATAAAGAAACCGGTGAATTCTTTAACCCCGAAAAATTACATCACTTAAATCATCAAGGCGAGTATTTTCAAGTCGAGGGGCCGTTAAATATCGGACGCTCCAAACAAGGCGAGCCAGTCGTTTTCCAAGCCGGCGCATCTAGTACAGGACGGGATTTCGCTGCTCAAAATGCAGAAGCCATTTTTACTCATTCCGATTCGTTGGAAGAAGCTGTTGAATTCTATCAAGATGTGAAAGCCCGCGCTGAAAAAGCTGGTAGAAATGCAGATGAAGTCCGAATTTTCCCAGGAATTAGCCCAATTGTAGCGGATACGTTGGAAGAAGCAGAAGCCAAATATACTGAATTTGCTAGCCTAATTCCAATAGAAAATGCGGTAACTTACCTAGCACGTTATTTCGACGACTATGATTTAAGTCAATTTGATTTAGATGCTCCATTCCCAGACCTTGGAGATATTGGCAAAAATGCTTTTCAAAGCACAACAGATCGAATCAAAAAAGAAGCGAAAGAACGGCACCTAACCCTTCGTCAAGTGGCGACCGAGGCAGCAACGCCAAAAACACCTTTTATAGGAACAAAAGAGCAAGTAGCCGATTTAATCGAAGTTTGGTTCCAAAATGAGGCTGCAGATGGCTTTATTATCGCTTCTGATATTCCAGGAACGTTTGAAACTTTTGTGGAACAAGTTATTCCTCTTCTGCAAATTCGAGGTTTGTACCGAAACAAATATCCAGCTACGACATTAAGAGGTAACCTCGGCTTAACAATACCTCACAATAAACAAGTTGTTGAAACTAAATAATAGAAAGAAAACGGAGCACCTTTGAGGAAGCTTCGTTTTTTTGTTACAATAAAAGAAAAAAAGGAGCTAAATCATGCGCTTAGATAAATTATTGTCCCATACAGGTTTCGGGAGTCGAAAAGAAGTGAAACCTTTGCTTAAATCTGGGGCAGTTGTCGTCAATGGCACGATCCAGAAAGATAGCAAAACCCAAGTGAATCCAGACAAAGATCAAATAACCGTCCACGGAACTCCAGTCGTTTACCAAGAATTCGTCTATTTTATGCTACATAAACCGCAAAATGTCGTGAGCGCAACCGAGGATAATGTGTCAGAAACCGTCATCGATTTGCTCGCGCAAGAAGACACGCTCACTGATCCGTTCCCAGTCGGCCGATTAGACAAAGATACGGAAGGCTTGCTAATTATAACGAATGACGGCACACTCGCACACAATTTGCTCTCACCTAAAAAGCATATAGATAAAACATACTACGCTAAAATTGATGGTGATGTTACTGCTGCTGATGTAGAAGCTTTTGCAGCTGGAATTGAACTCGACGATGGATACACTTGCAAACCAGCAAGTTTAGAAATAATTACACCAAATGAAATAAACGTAACAATTCAAGAGGGCAAATTCCATCAAGTAAAAAGAATGTTCGCCGCTCGTGGAAAAACAGTCAGTTATTTAAAACGAATTTCGATGGGTAATTTACAATTAGACGAGTCACTTGAACTTGGCGAATACCGCCCATTAACTGAAGCCGAACTAGCTATCCTCCAAAATAAATAAACCTAAACGAAAATTTTCTTCCTAAAAAGAAGCGGATTTTCGTTTTTTAATTTGCAAAAGAAAGCATTTACATATATAATAAACATGTGTTTGAAAATGAAACAAAAGTTTGGAATGGAGGTGCATTATATCGTGGAGAATAATAAAGCGAAAATGAACGAAAAGGAAGAGATAATTTTCAATTCCATCCGTAAAAATCCTTACATTTCTCAACAAGAACTTGCTGATATACTTGATTTATCAAGACCGACAGTCGCAAACCTTATTTCCGGCCTTATTAAGAAGGGTCGCATTTTAGGAAAAGCCTATATTTTAAATGAAGCAAAACAAATTGTTTGTATAGGTGGAGCGAACGTCGATCGGAAGTTTTATATTAAAGACAAGGCCCAACTAGCCACATCAAACCCAGTGCGCTCAACACAAAGTGCTGGCGGAGTTGCTAGAAACGTAGGCGAAAACCTCGGACGCCTTGGAAAAGAAGTTATATTACTCACTGCTTGTGGAACAGACTCCGACTGGGAAGCTGTCAAAAATGCTAGTAATACATATATGAACTTAGATTATGTCACAGCATTTCCGAGCATCGCAACTGGTTCTTATACAGCAGTACTCGAAAACAATGGAGATTTACTCGTTGCACTAGCGGACATGGATGCATATGATCACTTAACTCCAGATGTACTCGCAAAAAATGAAGGCTTGCTGAGTCAGGCGAGCGCAATCATTGCTGATTTAAACTGTCCGAAAGAAACACTAGAATATCTTGGCAGCTTTGCCGAAATCAATTCAATACCATTAGTACTCGTTCCCGTATCTTCGCCAAAAATGTCTCATTTACCAGAACGCTTGGATCACGTGACTTGGCTAATTTGCAATCGAGACGAATCTGAAACGCACCTAGATATGACGATTGAAAACGATGAGGACTGGCGCTTAGCTGCACAAAAATGGCTAGACCTAGGCGTGAAAAATGTTATCGTTACAAATGGTAGCAAAGGCGCAGTAGCAGCAAACAAAGCAGAAGGCACTATTTTTGAACCAGCGATTGTGATTGAAGATATTGTCGACGTGACAGGAGCAGGAGATGCATTTTGCTCCGCGGTTATCTACGCATGGTTAGAAGGAAAAACATTGCAAGAAATTTTAAAAGCAGGAAGCGTAAATGCTGCGCGAACACTCGAATCTGAGTATACTGTTCGCCAAAATTTATCGACATCCCAACTACAAAAAGACCTGGAGGAATTCAAATGAAAAATTATCTATCATTATCCGAAGAAGTAAAACAAGCAAAAGCAGAAGGAAAAGCAATTGTTGCGCTAGAATCTACTATTATCTCTCACGGTATGCCATACCCGCAAAATGTTGAAATGGCGCGTGATGTGGAACAAATTATTCGTGATAACGGTGCCGTACCAGCAACAATCGCTTTAATCGACGGAAAAATTAAAATCGGTCTTTCTGATGAAGAACTAGAACTATTTGCTAAAAGTAGCAATGTAGCAAAAGTTTCTCGTCGTGATATCGGTTACCTTATTGCAACAAAACAACTTGGAGCAACAACTGTAGCAGCTACAATGATTTGTGCTGAACTCGCAGAAATTGGAATCTTCGTAACTGGCGGAATTGGCGGCGTTCACCGTGGTGCCGAAACAACAATGGACGTTTCAGCTGACTTAGAAGAATTAGCGAAAACAAATGTTGCTGTCGTTTGTGCCGGAGCAAAATCAATCCTAGACCTAAACTTAACAATGGAATACCTAGAAACAAAAGGGGTTCCAGTTATTGGCTACCAAACCGATGTATTGCCAGCATTTTACACACGTTCAAGTGATGTAGAATTAACATTGCGTGCAGACGCTCCAGAAGTTATCGCAGAATCGCTTAAAGCGAAATGGGACCTTCAAATCGAAGGCGGCGCAGTAATTACTAACCCAATCCCAGAAGAATTCGCTATGGATGAAAAAGTAATTAACGATGTAATCCAAACAGCGCTTAAAGAAGCAGAAGAAAACCACATCCACGGAAAAGACGTTACTCCATTCCTACTTGGAAAAGTAAAAGAACTAACAGATGGTAAGAGCCTTGAAGCAAACATCGAACTTGTAAAACACAATGCTTTAATCGGTACACAAATCGCCGTAGCATACCAAAACATCTAATAAATACTGAGCTGTCGCCTATAAGTGGTGGCAGCTTTTTATGTTAAAATAAAAAATAAAGGAGGGAAAATAAATGATTGCAGTAAGTGCTTGTCTAGCTGGAATAGCCTGTAGATATGATGGGAAAGATAAAGAAATAACCAAAATAAAACAAATGGTGGAAAACGGAGAAGCAATTCCTTTTTGCCCCGAAGTAGCTGGTGGACTGCCCACACCAAGAAACCCTGCAGAAATAATAGGCGGCGATGGCAAAGATGTCTGGCTAGGTCATGCAAAAGTGGTTGATAGCAAAGGAACAGATGTGACAGAAGAATATAAATACGGAGCGAAACTTACTTTAGCTAAAATGCAAGATCTCGGTATTACAAAAATAATTATGAAGGAAAAAAGCCCTTCTTGTGGTAGCTGTGCTATTTACGACGGTACCTTCTCGGGGAAGATAAAAGATGGTACCGGCGTAGCAGCAGCCCTTTTTCAAATGAACGGAATAAAAATTATTTCAGAATTTGTGTTTTAAAGTGCGAGCGAACCCATTGGATCCCATGGTTTTAACGCAATCGGTTCTTGATTAAAAGCTTCAATCAATTCCTTAGATAGATATTTTTTATGCACCACTACTTGGAATGTAAACTCATCCATCCAAGCATCACTAGCAACAAAATACCCATTATTTCCAATTTTTTCTCCCCAGCTATTTTCCACTTTCCAACGATTTACTTCTCCATTAGCAACATTCACTCCAGTTAAAACCATCGCATGTGTAAGCATACTGTGTTTATAATCAAGACGCTCTGCTTTTGTCATTGCTGTTTTAAAGCCAAAGGTCTGATTAAGCAAGAAAATATCGGTATCCATAATACCAGTAGTTTTTTCCGAAAGCTGACCAACATCACAACCAAACCAAACAGTTTCCCCGTCTTTGATTTGATCAGTGGCGGCTTTTTTTAATACATCCATTTCCACATTCAAATACTTAATAGGCGTCCCATTCACAATATTTCCTAAATAATCCACTGTGAAAGCTTGATTAAAAGGTTTATCTTTGGTCGGTGCATTAATAAGTGGAATATAATTTTTCAAATCCATATCTACATAGCGTTCATAAAAATCTTTAGGTGTAATTTGTAACTCTTGTTTAAATTCATTGTCTTTATTTCGATACTCAAAATCAAATACTTTAGGAGGCTCGCCAAGCGTCATAACCAAAAGTTGATAAATCTCAGCAAGCATTTCTTCTTTCAAACCTGCAGTATCTTTCTTTTCTGTGAAAGCTTTTCTCAAAATAACCGCATCTGTACGAAGTCTTTCATTTAAAAGATGGTTTAAATCAGCAGACTTGCCACTTTGAAATGTTTCAGGCATAGCGGACTTCGGAACCACTCCATATTTTTCAATAATTGAAACTAACATATCCCACTGACCACCATCTTGTTGTGGTGTATCAAGCAACCACGAAACTAATCGGCTATCCTCATCCTCACTTGCTGTTTCAATAATATTCTCTAAAAAGTAATTCGCTTTCTCAAGTTTGTCCCAAAAATTAGTATAATTCTGTGATAACTCAAAATCCTTCAAACCAAGCGTTCCGTTTAATTTATGGCGAAACGTATTTAATGCTGCAAACATCCAGCATCTTCCACTTTGTTGTTGATTAGAAACTTTATCTGTAGCAACTTCGTGGGAAAAGACAGGTTGAATGCTAACTTTTGATGTAGGATTCTCAGTTGCTGCTTTAATCCCATTTTTCATAATACTAGCTTGAAATACCAATTTATCTGGATTTTCACGCCATTTTCGAGAAAAATTTTCTAATTGTTCAAATGTTAATTCTGTTTGCATGAATAACTCCTCCTAAAAAAAATTATCTTCTAACCAAGTATACTGCTAAAAATTAGAACTGTATAAGAAAAATGATAAATGAAGATTTATGAAGGTTTATGGCGATATACATGTTATAATATGAATGGATTTGAAAACATGTGATTGTTTTTGAATGAAAACGGTTGATTTTGAAAGAAAAAGATGATAAACTAACTTTGGATGGAGGAGTAATAATGTTAAATGCAGAGCGTAAACAACTTATTATGGAGAGTATTGAGAAACTTGGTGTAATTAAATTACAAGAACTAGTTGAAGGTCTTGCTACCTCAGAGTCAACCATTCGCCGCGATTTAATCGAATTAGAAGAACAAGGATTAATCCAACGTGTACACGGCGGGGCGAAACTTGTAAAACTTCACAACCAAGAACCAAGTATGAATGAGAAATCATTCAAAAACATTCAAAGTAAAAAAGTAATTGCTGCATATTGTGCAAGTCTAGTGGAAGAAAATGATTGTATCTATTTAGATGCAGGATCCACCACATTAGAATTAATTACTCATTTAGCAAATCGAAATATCACAGTAGTGACAAATGGTTTAACCCATATTGAAGAGCTTGTTCGTCAAAATATTGATGCTTATCTTTTAGGTGGCAAAATGAAAGTGCATACAAAAGCAATTATTGGTGCAGTTGCCTTAGATAATATTAAAAATTACCATTTCGATAAAGCTTTCATTGGTACTAATGCGATGCATCCGGAGCATGGCTATACAACACCCGATATGGAAGAAGCATTTGTAAAACGTGCTGCAAAAGAACGTGCTGATCGCGTTTTTGTTGTAGCTGACCATACTAAATTTAATGAAGTTAATTTTTCAAAAATGTTTTCAATAGAAGAAGCAACTATTGTAACAGACTATATTCCTTCTGCAGTAAAAGAATCCTTTATCCAAAAAACTAAAATAATCGAGGTAGAAAAATGATTTATACAATTACTTTAAACCCATCAATTGATTATATTGTACAAATCGATCAACTAAACCTTGGCGGCCTTAATCGTATGAAGCAAGATTATAAATTGCCTGGTGGCAAAGGAATTAATGTCAGCAGAGTTTTAAATCAATTGAATGTACCAAGGCTCGCTACAGGTTTTTTAGGTGGATTTACAGGCAGTTTTATCAAAGATTGGCTACAAAACGAAGGTGTGAAAACTGGCTTTGTAACGGTGAAAGATGACACTCGTATTAATATCAAACTAAAGCACGGAGAAGAAACAGAAATCAATGGTCTAGGGCCAGCTATTTCTGAGAAGGAAATTAATGAATTTTTGAAAGTGATGGATAAAGTAACTGCTAACGATATTGTTATTTTATCTGGTAGTGTGCCTCCTTCACTTGGAAATGATTTTTACAATAAAATAATTCAGATTTGCAAAGAAAAAAAAGCTGAATTTATGATTGATACAACTGGTCAAGAACTGCTAGATGCATTACCAAATCGCCCGATTCTAATTAAACCAAATCACCACGAACTAGCAGACCTATTTGGCGTGAAACTTGGTAGCGTAGAAGAACTTATCCCATACGGGAAAAAATGTTTAGAATTAGGCGCGCAACATGTAATCGTATCCATGGCGGGTGACGGAGCGCTTCTATTTACAGGAGAAGATGTTTACTTCGCCGATGCATTAAAAGGGGAACTGAAAAATTCCGTAGGTGCTGGAGACTCAATGATTGCAGGCTTTGTTGGGACTTTTGATAAAACGAGAGATCCCGTTAAAGCGTTTGCTGCAGGAGTTGCAACAGGTGGAGCCACTGCATTCTCAACAGATTTAGCCCAAAAAGAACTAATAGATGAACTATTACCGCAAGTGAAGATAACCAAAATAACAGGGAGGAACTAAAATGAGAATCACTGATTTATTAAGCAAAGATGTTATGATTATGTCATTACAGGCAACGACAAAAGAAGCTGCTATCGATGAAATGATTGCTTCGTTAAAGAGCAACGGGAAAATTAATGATGAGGTGCTATTTAAAGAAGCTATAATGAACCGTGAAGCACAGAGTTCTACTGGTGTAGGTGAAGGAATTGCAATGCCTCACGCGAAAACAAAAGCAGTAAATGAACCAACTGTTGTTTTTGCTAAGAGTGAGAAGGGATTGGACTATGATGCTTTAGATGGTCAGCCAGCACACTTATTCTTTATGATTGCTGCCCCAGATGGCGCTAATGCAACTCATTTAGAAACTTTAGCAGCGCTTTCTAGACTATTGGTTCATCCAGCATTTGTTCAATCGTTAAGAGATGCTAAAACTCCAGAGGAAGTAATCAATTTATTCAACAATGAACAAGAAGACTCAGAAGAAACAGTTGTTGCTCCAACCTCAACCAATGATACTGGTAAATCAGTCGTAGCAGTTACAGCATGTCCAACAGGAATTGCACATACTTATATGGCTGCAGAAAAATTACAAGAAACTGCTAATAAATTAGGTGTACGAATCAAAGTTGAGACAAATGGTTCTAGAGGCGTTGAAAACCGTTTAACAGATAAAGAAATTGCAGAAGCTGATGGGGTTATTATTGCAGCTGATGTACAAGTAGATATGCCTCGTTTTGACGGGAAGCATTTAATTGCTAAACCGGTTGCAGCGGGAATTCATAAACCAGAAGAACTAATTAAAGAAGCAATTTCAGGCAATGCTCCAATTTATAAAGCAGAGGAAGGTAGTCAAGCTACGGAGAGCGCAGACGGACTTTCTATCGGTCAACAAATTTATAAACATTTAATGAGCGGTGTTTCTCACATGTTGCCGTTTGTAATTGGTGGAGGTATCGCTATCGCCATCGCGTTTATGCTCGATCAAATGTTAGGTGTTCCTCAAGATCAACTCGCAAAACTTGGTTCATATAACGAAATCCCAGCACTATTAAAACAAATCGGTGATGTTGCATTCGGCTTCATGCTTCCAGTATTCGCTGGATATATTGCCTACAGTATATCGGATAGACCAGGACTTGTAGCAGGTTTTGTAGCAGGTGGAGTAGCATCTGTTGGTGGTGCAGGCTTCCTTGGAGCACTTGTTGGTGGTTTCCTTGCAGGTTATGCAGTAGAATTAATTAAACTAGCACTTAAAAAGTTACCAAAAACATTAGACGGTATCAAAGTAGTTTTATTCTATCCAGTTTTATCGGTGTTAATTGTCGGACTTTTAATGTTGCTATTAAATGTACCAATGAGCGCATTGAACACTTGGTTGAATGACTTCTTGAATAGTTTAAGCGGAACGAACGCAGTTATTTTAGGATTACTGTTAGGTGCAATGATGGCAGCGGATTTAGGTGGACCAATTAATAAAGCTGCTTATATATTTGCAACGGGTACACTCGCAGCTAGTGTAGCAACAGGCGGTAGTGCAATCATGGCAGCAACAATGGCTGCTGGTATGGTACCACCACTAGCAACATTTGTAGCAACTCTTATTTTTAGAAATAAATTTACAGCTCAAGAACGTGATGCAGGCTTAACTAACTCTATTTTGGGTGCTTCATTCATTACTGAAGGAGCTATACCATTTGCAGCCGCGGATCCACTTCGAATGATTCCGAGTTTTATTGCCGGAAGTGCCATCACAGGTGCAATAGTAATGTTCTTAAACATTAAAGTATTAGCACCTCACGGAGGAGTTTTTGTTATCTTCCTTGTATCCCAACCGTGGTTCTATATTATTGCAATTATTATTGGAACATTAATCAGCGCAGGATTAATTGGTGTTCTACGTAAGAAACCAACTGTATAAAATACGGAAATCGTCTTTTGAAACTTAAAAGGCGATTTCTTTTTAGTAATTTCTCGAATTCTTTCCGAAAAATTGCTATACTGGAAGTGAAGTGAGGTGGGCGTATTGGAATTTGGAGAAAAATTAATTCATTTACGAAAGAAAAATAGGTTAACACAAAAACAACTGGCGGCGAAAATCGGGACAACTGCATCCACAATAAGCAAGTATGAAAATGATAACCACCGACCGCCAATTTTTATTTTGGCTAAATTAGCAGAAATTCTTGGAACAACAACCGATTTCTTATTAGATGATGTAGCTGGTTTGCGAGAAAAGAATTCGGTAAACGCCTTTCCTTTAATTGGAAATCCTGAACTCGAGAAATGGTATTTAGAACTACCTTATACATACTCAGAGGATGAGTTATTAATGTTAAAACGAATTGCAGATGCGATTGAGAATAAAAAATGATTTTAAGGAAAAGCCAGCTACTATTACGTAGCTGGCTTTTATTTAGTTTTAAATTTATTGCTCGGGATCTTGAGGATCATTAGGTTCTTCATTATTTGGAAGCATGGTGCTGTAATAACGTCTAGGTTCAGCAGCAAGAGTGGTTGGTGGGAAAAACCTATTCATTGAAGGGAAATTACTCTCCATCATACGCATTTTTTGAGAAAATTTCATATGTAACATGGAGGTTCTGGCAATCTGATTATTAAAAGATGCTAAAGACATATCAATCTCAAAGGTTTCCATATTAGAAAATGTTATTAAAGTGTGGTTAAATCCAATTGCATGATAATCTTTAATATGTTGTGGGAAAATCCAAATGCATTCTGTTGAACTTGGTGCTACAGTTGGAAATACATAAGTAGAAGTGACTGGGTCAATGATAATGGGTGGCTTATGGGTAACACCAATTAAGTGTTTAGTTCCCTCTTTGCGTCCTTCATAGCTTGATCCGAAAAAGTTACAGCTGGTTTTAATTAGCTCAAACGGGGTAAATTTAGAAGTATAATGAGAATCAACTTCATAAATTTCTGAATAGACTATACTTCCAGATTTTTTTGGAAAAATAATCATCGTGTGCGGGTTTACTTCATAAAACTGAGTACTGATTTGTTCTTTTTTCATTTCATTCAACTCCTCTATGTTTGTATTTATGTCTAAGAAGAAACCTAGAGTTATTGCCTAATAAGCAAAACTTCTAAGTAACGACTAAGCATCAAAGTTAGTTATGAGTTATTTTTTGTCATTATAGCACATGGTAATTTGCAAGTCATTAGATATTAGTAAAGTTGTATTTTCAAGCTGTTTTCTGTTTTTTCTTGGCATATTACAATTTTTTAAGATTGTAATAAATATGAGTGAAGGAGTGGTAGTCGTGGAAATGCGTGATTTTTCTAATTCGTTGATGAATCAGGTGGGTGTCCTTAAGGGTGAAAAAGAATTAACAAACGTTTTTATCGAATGCTTCCTGACGATGCTCCTAGAAGAGAGAAAATTAGAACAACTTAGAGCTGAAATTGATAAAGCTCTCGATAATAGGAACAAAGCGGAATTTATGAAACTTACAGAAAAAATGAATAAAATTCAACAGGAAATGCTAGCTTTTGAGTAGAATATATGAAAAACTAAGATAGTAAGAGCTATCTTAGTTTTTTTGAGCTGTTTTATAAATTTTCAAACAAAAAATGCCTCGAAAAAAGTTCTGGACAGATTGCTCAAATATGGTAAACTAAATAAAAACATATGTTCGGTGGTGAGGGTATGACACTTCAAATAATTGCAGGTAGATCAGGCACAGGCAAAACAACTCATTTAATGGATGAGGTTGGAGAGAAAATTAAACAAAATTCTAAAACGTATATCTTTATTGTCCCAGATCAAATGACGTTTCAGATGGAGACAAGCTTTTTAAATAAGGAAAATTTAGCAGGTATGCTTGGGACACAAATATTTAGTTTTAGCCGTTTAGCGTGGAAAATTCTTCAAGAAACAGGTGGATTATCTAAAACTTTCTTAAGTCAGACAGGTATAGAAATGGTTATCAGAAAAGCAGCCCTTGATCAAAAAGATAAATTAAAAATCTTTTCAAGAGCTACTTCTAGAAAGGGTTTTTATTCAGAGTTAGCGAATTTATTTAAAGAAATGAAACAAGAAGAGGTTTCCATTGAAGACATGGTCAAGAGCGCTACGAATCTGTCTACAAGTGTGAATAATAAAGTGCATGATATCTCGCTAATCTATCAAAAGTATGAGGAATTATTAGCGGATAAATTCCTTGAAAATGAAGACTATTTGAGATTGCTTGCAGAAAAAATTGCCGATAGTGATTATTTAAATCAGACTGAAATAGTCATTGATGGTTTTACTTCTTTCTCAAAACAAGAGCTGACAGTTATTGGAGAATTAATGCGGAAATGTGATAAAGTAACGATTTCTTTGACGCTTAATGTTCCTGAAATTCAGCATGGACTAGATGAATACAGTATGTTCAAAGCAAGTACAGAAGCGTATTATGCTCTATTAGAGTTGGCTAAATTAAATGGCACTCAAGTCGAGGAAAACAAGTTCTTCTTAGAGAATAAGCGAGCAAAAACAGAATCACTAGCCTTTTTAGCTAATACTTGGGGGCATAACAAATTTATGTCTTTCAAAAACGAACCTCAAAATTTAAAAATCCATCAAGCGAATAACAGACGTGCAGAAATAGAAGGGATTGCTCGTGAGATTCGTCAACTAGCATTAAATGGATATAGATACCGCGACATAGCTATTTTGACAAGAAATCTTGGAGATTATGACGTTTTATGTGAAACGGTGATGGAAGCATATAACATTCCTACCTTTATTGATAAAAAGAGAGCTATGGCTAAACACCCTTTTATCGAGTTTATTCGTTCTAGCTTAGATGCTATTCTATTTAACTGGAAGTACGAACCAATCTTTCAAGCAGTTAAGACAGAGTTTTTCTTTGATATTACCGAAAAATCAAGCCTTAACAGACGTAAAGCAGATATTCTTGAAAACTATGTATTAGAAAATGGTATTCAAAATAAATGGAAATGGGAAAAAGAAGGAGATTGGATTTACCGGAAAATCCGCGGACTATCCACCAATGTATTGCCTCAAACAGATGAGGAGATTCATATGCAATCTATCATTAATGAGATGAGGAATCTTATAGTGAATCCACTTTCTACTTTAGAATTAAATCTAAGGAAGGCAAAAACAGGGATGGAGTTTGCTTTAGCTCTTTATCATTATTTGGAGCAAGTAAATGCTGTAGAACGATTGGAGTCATGGAGACAAAGAGCAGAAGAGCAAGGCTATTTAGAACTTGCACGAGAACATGAACAAGCATGGAGCTCCATTTCCGCACTTTTGGATGAATTTGTAGAAGTTTTAGGAGAGGAAACGTTAGATCTAGACAGTTTTACTGAAATTATTGGAACGGGTCTTGATGCACTTGAATTTTCGCTTTTGCCACCTTCCTTAGACCAAGTAGTTTTATCTGATATGGAGAATGCGAAATTGCTAGATATGAAAGTGATTTTTGCTATTGGGATGAATGACGGTGTTATGCCGCTACGTCAAAAGGATAAAGGGATTTTTTCGGATCAGGATAGAGATGCATTGCGTGCTGAAGACAGTAAATTGAAACCATCTGCTAAAAATAATATTGGTGAAGAAGACTTATTAGCATATAAAATAATAAGTCTCCCTAGTGACAAATTATTTCTTAGTTATCCTGCCGCTGATGAAGAAGGAAAAGTATTAAGCGAATCCAATTATTTAAGGAAAATAAAAGGACAGTTTAATGAACTAAATGAATCAGTTTATTTAACAGACCCGAGCTTATTAAGTGATGCTGAACAAAGTAGTTACATTCGCTCTAAGCAAGCAACATTAGGATTGTTGACAAGTCAATTACAAATGTATAAACGAGGTTACACGCTGTCTAGTGTATGGTGGGATGCCTACAATAGTTATTTTGAAAATGAAAAAGAATCAACAATGGCTAAGCAAGTGCTATCGAGTCTATATTATGAAAATAAAACAAAACCATTACAAGAAACAACTGCTAAAAACTTATTTGGAGAAACTATTCATGCAAGTGTTTCAAGAATGGAGAAATTTTTCAGTTGTGAGTTCCAACATTATGCTCAATATGGCTTGAAATTAGAAGAGCGAGGGCATTTTCAGTTGCAAGCCGTTGATATGGGAGAGATTTTCCATGGAGCAATGGAATGGATCTCAGCAGAATTAAAAAGAAATAATCTGGATTGGGGTAATTTAAAAGAAGAAGAATGTAAGCAAATGGCGAAACTTGCAATGACATTCCTAGCTCCTAAAATCCAGCATGAAATTTTGCTTAGCTCTAAAAGAATGGAATATATTCAGTATAAATTACTCCAAATCATAACGAGGGCAACAACTGTTTTAAATGAACAAGCAAAAAGCAGTGCGTTTCGTCCTGTTGGGTTAGAAGTTGATTTTGGTTTGAAAGGAGATATTCCGCCATTAAAAATACCTCTTCAATCAGATAGCGAACTTCTTTTGCAGGGGCGAATTGATAGAATTGATATGGCAGAACAAGATGATCGAACGTTCCTACGCATTATAGATTATAAATCAAGTTCGCATGATTTGGCGCTCACAGAAGTCTATTATGGTTTAGCGCTTCAAATGCTTACCTACCTGGATATTGTAGTAACAAATGCACAAAAAATGATTGGCAAAACTGCCGAACCAGCTGGGGTGCTGTATTTCCATATGCACAATCAATATGTACAAGCAGAGAAAGAGTTAAGTGATGGGGCTATCGCAAAAGAATTACAAAAAAGCTCCAAAATGAAGGGATTGATTTTATCCGATCCCGTGGCTGTTTCATTAATGGATATGACCCTTGAAAAAGGAAAAGCATCTACTATTATTCCGGCAGAAATAAAACAAAATGGAGAGTTGAGTGCGAGATCAAGAACTGCGACAAGAGCAGAATTTGATAAAATGCGACAATTTGTCCGTCATAAATATCAAGAAGCTGGGAATAAAATACTTGATGGAGCAGTTTCAATTAATCCATATAAACTAAAAGAAAGAACGCCTTGTCAATTTTGCAGTTTCCGCTCATTTTGCGGATTTGATCCATCTTTAACAAGTAATCAATATAGACATTTAGCTAATGAAAAAGCAGAAACAATTTTAACAAAAATGGATATTGAAGGAGGGACGCAGTAGCATGAGTTTAAATATACCGCCAAAACCAGAAGAGTCATTATGGACAGACGACCAATGGAAAGCCATTCAAGCTAAAGGCAATAATGTACTTGTTGCTGCTGCTGCAGGTTCTGGAAAAACAGCTGTCCTAGTCACTAGAATCATTGAAAAGTTAATAGATGAGTCAGCAAACTTAAATGTAGACGAGTTACTAATTGTAACTTTTACGAATGCTTCAGCTGCTGAAATGAAGTTTAGAATAGGGAAAGGACTGGAAGAAGCTCTGGGACAAAATCCAGATTCAGCCCATCTAAAAAGACAAGTAGCATTACTTAACTATGCTTCTATTTCAACTCTCCATTCTTTTTGTTTAGAAATTATTCGAAAATACTATTTTGAGGCAGATATTGATCCAAGTTTTCGCTTAATTGAGCCAATTGAAAGTAGTATGATTCGCGATGAGGTTTTAGAAGGTTTGCTGGAACAAGAATATGGTATTGAAAATAATGAAGCTTTTTTTCATTTGGTAGAATCTTTTACAGGAGATCGTTCGGATGCAGAATTGCACTCATTAATATCTAAGCTATATGATTTCTCAAGAGCCAACCCAGATCCAAACGCTTGGTTAGAAGCAATGGTGAACTTTTATAATACAGAAGAGATTACTTCGATTACAGAGTTACCTTATTTTCCAATTATTAAAGAAGATATTGAATTAAGAGTAAATCAAGCTAAAAACTATTTACTAAACGCAATAAATTATGCAAATGAAAATAACGGGCCAGCACCTTATTTAGCTACATTAGAAAATGATTTAGTCCAAATTCAAGCATTGTCAGAGTTGAACTGGAGCAGTTGGACCCATCTGAAAACATCTATTGAAAACATAGATTTCAAGCGTATTCCGACACTTAAAAATAAAAGTGATTACGATGAAGTATATGTGGAGGAAGCGAAGAAATTTCGAGATGCAGCTAAAAAAGAAATGAAAAATATCGCAACTGACTGGTTTTCGAGGGAAGAAGTAAATTACTTATCTGACTTAGAAAAAATGAAACCAGATATTCAAACTTTGAGTGAATTGGTCAAAAAATTTGCTGCAAATTTCTTTGAAGAAAAACAACAAAGAGGGGTATTAGACTTTAACGATTTAGAACATTTAGCATTAAAAATTTTATTAAATGATGATAAAGGTTCAGAAGTTGCTCAAAATTATCAAAAACAATTTAAAGAAGTATTAATTGATGAGTATCAAGATACCAATATGGTGCAAGAAACTATTCTACGCCTTGTAACGAACCCCAGTGAAGCGCAGGGGAATCTATTCATGGTTGGAGATGTGAAACAGTCTATCTATCGCTTTCGTTTAGCAGAGCCAACATTATTTATGACAAAGTACCAAACATTCCAACAAGATGGTAGTGGAAACGGGATACGCATTGATTTGTCACAGAACTTTAGGAGTAGGAAAGAAGTTTTAGATGCTACCAATTTTATATTTCGTCAATTGATGGATAAACACATTGCTGAAATTGATTATGATACCGCCGCAGAATTGACTTTAGGTGCAAATTTCCCTGAAACAAACGCTATGGAAACGGAACTTTTACTAATTGATATGAAAACTGAGGATACCGAAACAGAAGATGAATTATCGCCTCAAGAATTGCAAAAAAATCAAGTAGAATCACGTGCGATTGCAATGAAAATCAGAGAAATGATAGACAATAAGTTTCCTATTTATGATAAAAAACTTAAACAAAATAGACCTATTCAATACAGAGATATCGTTATTTTATCAAGGGCAATGACGAGCGCTCCGGATATGGAAGAAGCAATGAAAGTTCAAGATATCCCTTTTTATGCGAATAATAACTCAGGTTATTTTGAAACAACAGAAGTAGCTACAATGATTGCACTTATGAAAGTAGTAGATAACCCTTACCAAGATATTCCGCTTGCTGCGATTTTACGTTCACCCATAATTGGCTTAAATGAAGAAGAGTTGGGGCAAATTCGTATGGCGAAGAAGAAGGGTTATTTCTATGACGCATTGCTAACCTATAAGGACATAACCGTTTCGGAAACAGCGAATAAAATTAGTGATTTTGTTCAACAATTAAACAATTGGCGTGAATTGTCCATTCGAGAAAATTTAACGTCATTGATATGGCAAATCTATCAAGAAACTAACTTTTATGAATTTGTGGGTGGCTTACCAGGTGGCAAACAACGCCAAGCGAATTTACGAGCATTATACGACCGGGCCAACCAATATGAAAAAACATCTTTCCGTGGTCTGTTCCGTTTTGTTCGTTTTGTTGAACGGTTAGAAATTCGAGGCGATGATTTAGGTACCGCAAAAACACTTGGTGAAAAAGAAGATGTTGTTCGCATGATGACAATCCATGCGAGTAAAGGATTAGAATTTCCTGTAGTTATTGTTTCTGGGCTAAGTCGAAAATTTAATATGCGGGATATTTATAGCAAAACGTTGTTAGATAAAGATTATGGCTTTGCATCTAGTTATCGAGATGTTGAGAAAATGATTGTTTACCCAACAATTATGCAGCAAGCAATAAAGCAAAAGAAATCTCGTGAAATGATTGCGGAAGAGATGCGCGTGTTGTATGTTGCGCTTACTCGTGCAGAAGAAAAGTTGATTTTAGTAGCAACAGTACCGGATTTTGAAAAAACAAGTAAAAACTGGCTGCAAGTCGCAAAAGAAAAAGAAACTATTTTACCTGCAGCCACAAGAGCGAAAGCTAAATGCTATTTGGATTGGATAGGAAACGCAACGATTAGGCATCCTGCTTTTAAAGAATTGTTGTGTGAAGAAATAATCCAAACACTTGCGACGGAGATGAAACTACAAATTGAAATAAAAACAAAAGAAATGTTTCTAACTAATGAGCTAGAAAGGGCTGAATCAGATAATTGGCTGGAAAATATAAAAGAACATCAGCCAGTACCTATTCAAAGCCCATATAAGGACGAAATTCAGCGATATATGGAGTATGAGTACCAAAATGAAGCGGCGACTGAAATACGTGCTAAACAGTCTGTAACAGAGCTTAAGCGCCAATTTTCTTTGCAAGATAGCTGGAGTGATACTACACTGTTAAAAGAATTCCAAAAAGTATCACTGGATAGACCTAAATTTTTACAAAAAAATAAACTCTCTGCAACAGAAATTGGTACGGCAATGCATACGCTTATGCAAGCAGTTTCGTTAGATTATAAACCTACAAAGGAAGATTTGGAACAGCTTTTACACACAATGCGAGAAAAAGATATCTTAACAGATGTGCAAATTAAAGCAATTAATATCAAACAAATATTAGATTTCTTTGAATCTCCATTAGGGGAAACAATGCTGCAGAAAAAAGATTTAGTAAAACGTGAAGTGCCATTTAGTTATTTGCTTCCTGTGTCAGAGTTATATGAAAAAGTTGATTTAGACGAACGAGTACTCATTCAAGGTGTTGTGGATAGTATGATAGAAGAGGAAGAAACGATTACTTTAATTGATTATAAAACAGATAAAATAGAAGGAAGATATGCTGATTGGAACGCTGCTGAAAAAGTAATGAAAGAACGATATCATATTCAAATCAAGCTTTATGCAGAAGCGATTCAAGCGATTAGCGGTAAAAAAGTCGCTGCGGCTTATTTATATTTCTTCGATGGACAACATATATGCCAAATAAACACAAAGGAAGGTCTTTAAATGAAATGGTTGAGTTATCTGTATGAAGGAGATTTGGCTTATGGTATTTTAACATCTGAAAATAAAATCATCCCTGCTGGAACGATTTTTTCGAATCCGCCAGCTACCCTTTTAGATTTTATTAAAGAAAAACCGCTTGTTCCAGAATTAACAGGAATTGACGGGCATATCGATTTAGCCGAAGTGGAAATTCAAGTACCTTTTGTTCCGCCAAATAACATTATTGCAATTGGAAAAAACTATTATAATCATGTGCTAGAGATGGGAAGCAAGGAAGACGTCCCAGAGCATATTCTTGTATTTACAAAGAGTGCTAATAGTCTATTACCGCATAACGGCAACATTGAGTTACATCAAAATATAACGGGCCAATTAGATTATGAGGGAGAACTTGCTGTTATTATTGGTGAGAAAGTAAGAGACATATCGGAACAAGAGGCTTTATCTGCCATCTTTGGATTTACTATTTTAAATGATATTACAGCTCGCGATCTGCAGAAAAAACATAAACAGTTTTATATAGGTAAAAGCCTTGATGCAAGTTGTCCGATTGGTCCATTCGTGTTGGAAAATAACGCAAACAAAGAACCTGTTTTCCACATTGAAACCAAGGTTAATGGCGAAGTAAGACAGTCTGACTCTACCGATAAATTTATATTTGGCTTAGCAAGAATTATTTCTGATTTATCCAAAGGGCATACGCTGCTTCCAGGGGATATAATTGCTACAGGAACCCCAAGTGGTGTGGGAAATGGAATGACACCTCCGACTTTTCTACAAGAGGGGGACATTATCGAAATTACTATTGATAAAATTGGGACACTGACTAACAAAGTAAGAAAATCTTAATAAGAATGAGGGATGGTATTATGTGGGGTTATATTCATTTGATTTCATGGGTGGCTATTGTTGTACTAACGGTTACAGCTCTACTCATTTATTCGAAATCGACAAAAAGTTTTACAATGTTACAAATGATTAATCGAGTTTTTTATATTTTGGTTATTTTGAGTGGAATTATGATGGTCAAATACAGCATAGAACAAAGCTGGATTCTGGCGATATTTAAGATTCTGATGGGAATCATTGTAATTGGTGTTGTGGAGATGCTACTTAGTTACAGGAAACAACAAAAACCAACAGGAATGTTTTTGATGATTTTTGTTATTGTAGTAGTAATTACCATCTCATTAGGCTTTTATCTATCAGGCGGATATCCTTTGTTTAATTAAAAATCAAAAAAATAATGAAAAAGACTTCTCTTTTCTCTGGAAAGTTGGTATGTTATGTTAGGGCCAAAAAAGGAGAGAAGAAAATGAGTTCAAAAATAGTATATAAAGAGTATGCTAAAAAAACCGCCATTGCAATAATAGCAGCACTTTTAAACGCAATAGGCATGAACTTCTTTTTAATACCAGCACAAGTTTATGCAGCTGGATTAAATGGGGTTGCACAACTAGGTTCAGACATGTTACGTGATTCAATGAATATTTCTATTTCAACAGGGCTACTCGTTCTGTTATTAAATATTCCAGTGGCAATTTTAGGTTGGTTAAAAGTTGGGAAATCATTTACTGTTTTCAGCTTTTTGACAGTTGCTTTTATGTCCTTTTTCTTAATTGTTATTCCAGAGGTACAAGTATCTAATGATATTTTGCTTAATGCTATTTTTGGGGCATTAATCGCATCTGTAGGTATTGGTCTGGCTCTGAAATTCGGTATTTCTACTGGCGGGCTAGATATAGTAGCAATGTATATCACTATTAAAACAGGACGTTCTTTCGGGAAATACTTCTTGCTTTTAAATGGAGTTATTATTATTGTAGCAGGCTTTGCATATGATTGGACATTTGCGCTGTATACGCTCATTTCTTTATATGTTCAAAGTAGAGTCATCGATATTATTCATACAAGACATCAGAAATTGACAGTGATGATTATGACGCAACATTCCGAAACAGTAATTAAAGCAATCCATGAAAATATGGTACGTGGAATTACGGTTGTTGATGCAATGGGCGGCTATTCAAAAGAAGATGTAGCGATGCTTATTATGGTGATTACGCGTTATGAACTATATGATATTACGCACATTGTTGGCGAGTTTGATTCTAAAGCATTTATTAATGTCATGGAGACCTCAAGCGTATTTGGTGATTTTCGTTCAGAAGCAGATCAAAAATTAGCAATGGCGATGTATAAAAATAAAATGATGTAAAAAAGCTGCAAAGTAATGGCTCTTGAATCAAAAATTAGCATTCCTAACTTTTGTAAGACATTACTTGCAGCTTTTTATTATAAGTTTAAGTTTTCTTCTAAATAGACTGCGATCCCATCATCTTGGTTAGATGCTGTTACCACGTTGGCAACGTTTTTCACGGACTCAGTGGCATTTCCCATAGCAACACCAACGCCGGCATAATCAAGCATTTGTAAATCATTCGTTTCATCTCCAAATGCAATGATATCTTTACGGTCAAAACCAAGTGTTTTAGCTGCGGCTTGCACGCCAATGGCTTTATGAATACCGAATTTAATAATTTCTACAGCTGGCCAAGCAGATGCACCCCATGTATGATGAGAAATAACGCCAGAAAGAGATTCATCCAAGTGCTTGCTAATTAAATCGAGTTGGTCCAGTTTTCCGAAAAACAATAATGAAGTAGCATCTGATTTAATCGCATCACGGATGTTTCCGAATACAATATTTTCAGTGCCTAAATGGAATGTTTCAGGAACGCTGTTGTTTCGTTCTTTTAAGAAGACGTTATCTTGTACTTCTGCTGCGATATTATCTAATGAAAAGCCGTTGGAAAAATCAAGTAACTCGTGAACAACTTGTAAATCAATGGCATGGTGATAACCTTCCGCAAATGTAGTGAGTCTAGGATGATGATACACGGCACCATTGAAATTTACAATCGGTGTTGTTAATCCTAGTTCATGGTAATAAGAACCGCTAATTCGATATGGGCGTCCGGTTGCAATCATTACTTCATGACCGGCCAAGCGCGCCTTTTCTAAAGTGTTTTTTGTATGCGAAGAGATAGTTAAATCATCTCTAAGTGTTGTGCCATCAAGGTCTAGTACGATTAGTTTTTTAGACATAGTTTGCTCCTTTAATTCATATGTTTGGTTCAAAGCTGCCCCTTCATGCTAAAATAAGGGCACACATTAATGATAGACGTTTATCACCATTTTGTAAATGATTCTGACCTTTACAATAGCTTAATAAACCTAATAGAAATGAGGCTTCACAATGATTCAAGTAGAAAATGAACAAATTGCGGGAATACCAGTTTTACATATTAGTAATAGCGAAAATGCAGATAAAATGTTACCAACAATTATCTTTTATCATGGCTTTACATCTCAAAAAGAATTATATTTACATTATGGCTATTTACTTGCGCAACGTGGCTTCCGCGTGATTTTGCCAGATGCGAAGTTACATGGCGAGCGCCTACAAGGAGCAAATCCGGAAGACCAGGCTACATTCTTTTGGGATGTGATTGAAACGAATATTACGGAGTTCCCGCTGATTACAGATGAGCTAATTAAAGCTGGGAAAACAGATGCGAATCGTATCGGTGTTGGCGGAGTTTCCATGGGAGCTATTACTTCGCTTGGCCTTCTTGGGCTATATGAAAATATTAAAGTAGCCGTTAGTTTAATGGGAAGTGCCTATTATGTTGATTTTGCTAAAGAGCTATCCAAATATGCGTTGGCGCAAGGGTTAACTTTTCCGTTTGATGTGGATGAACGGATTTTAGCGCTACAAAAATATGATTTAACTCAAAATATCACCAAAATAAATAACCGACCATTGTTACTTTGGCATGGCAAAAAAGACGATGTGGTACCTTTTGCGTACAGCGAAAAGTTATACCAAACATTAGTAGAAGAAAGCTTGGCAGATAATGTGCAATTTATCATTGATGATAATGCAAAACACAAAGTTTCTGTTGAAGGAATGCTACAAGGGGTCAGCTTTTTTGAGAAATTCTTATAATGAAAATCATTCTCATATATGATACAATAAATGTACAAAATGGCAAAAAGGAGGCATATGCTTCATGGATGAGCAACTGAAAGAAAATCTAATGGGCGCACTAGAACAAGTTATCGATCCAGAACTTGGAATTGATATTGTGAATATTGGGCTTGTATACGATGTTGAATTAGATGATGACGGACTTTGCACAGTATCAATGACGCTTACAACAATGGGATGTCCGCTTGCTGGTATTTTGACTGAGCAAGTACAGATGGCGCTTAGTGATATTCCAGAAGTGAAGGATACGAATGTAAATCTTGTTTGGAATCCACCTTGGACTAAAGATCGTATGTCACGCTATGCAAAAATAGCGCTTGGAATACGTTAAATTAAATAAAAATGAGCAGGTAGGACGTATTTCGCGTTGTACCTGTTATTTTTATACGAAGGAATAGAGGATTAGAACGATGAATTATGAAATGATAAGTGATTATAAAGATAATAAAATGTATCGTGATAGTTTTAATAGGCTTGCTGAAAGTACATTTGATATTAATTTTGAAGAATGGTACAGGGACGGCTTTTGGAATGATAAGTATATTTGCTATTCATATATTGATGATAACAAGGTAATCGCGAATGTCTCTATCAATAAGATGAATCTAATTTACCAAGGGGAAGATTACCGCGCTTTGCAAATTGGGACAGTAATGACGCATCCGGATTATCGGGGGCAGGGGCTTGCTAAGAAATTATTAGAGCATGTAATAGCTAAATACGAAGACCAGTATGATTTTCTTTATCTATTTGCGAATGATACTGTACTGGATTTTTACCCGAAATTTGGATTTGAGCGTGTGGAGGAAAGCAGTTTTACTGTAGATGCTTGCAGTTTGAAAAGAGAATCTAGTAATTTAAAAAAGCTGAATCCCGGTAATAAAACGGATTTTCAGCTAATAAGTCGTATTGTATCCGAAAAAACGCCACTTTCTAATATTCTAGATGTTCGAGAAAGTGAAGATTTACTGATGTTTTATGTATTGATTGCCTTGAAAAATGAGCTTTATTATATAGAAGAATTAGATGTAATTGTATTAATGGAGCAAGAAGATGCTGATTTATATGTGCTAGATATACTTAGTACGAAAAAACTAGATGTGGTGGAAGTTCTAAGGTATCTACCTATCAAAAAAATCGAAACAATTCATCTTCTTTTCACACCGGAAAAAAGCAAATACATTGATGCCGCGCATATTATTGAAACGGAAGATATGTTGTTTGTGCGCCCGAATATACTTACGAATGAGAATTATTTCTTATTCCCAGCTACATCTCATGCTTGATTTTCAAGTTTAGTAAGTCGTTCTTCTAAGCGTTGTTGATGTTTATATTGTTCAATAATTCTTTTAGCGAGTTGCAATTCTGCTTGTGCGGTCATTAAGTGATCCTGCCCATGAATAAGTAAAAAGGAAGGATGAGCTACCGTTTCTGAGTCGCGAATGGATACTAATTTCGTTTGCCAAATATGACCTTCTTGGAATTGCTCTTGTGCGATTTGTAAATGTTTATCGGCTTCATCGAATTGATATTTTTCTGCATAATCAATGGCTTTGTATGCTTCTTTGCGCGTGTTTCCGCCATGCAAAATGAGTTTTACAACAGCTTCTTCTACTTGAATTTCCATTTTTCCACCCCAACAGTTGATAGTTTTCTTTCATTGTAGCAAATGCCTGAACGGTATGACAATAAATTAGCAATAAATCAGCCTATGGAACGATGCATTTCATAGTGCTTGGCGTATAATAGGCAATAGAAAAGGTGTGGAGGGATTAAAATGGAAGAACGTTTATACGAACTTGAAGATAAAGTACAGGACCTCGAGCTTGAAGTGCATGACTTGCGCGATAGAATTCAACTACTCGAAGATAAACCAGATGTTCGCTCTAGCTTACTTGGTCATAATGTATGGGTCTTAATTCCATTAGTCGCTATTATTTCTTGGATGGTTGTAGAAATTTTTAGTTGAAGGGGACCTTTAATGGTTTCCTTTTTATTTGTAATATAGTAATTTTTATACAGAAAACGACAATAATAGTGAGGCAATTCTCATCTTTCTTATCTTCGTCACAAAAAATCTATATTTATTTACTTGCTTTTTTCAAGAACAATAGTAAAATAAGTTATAGGATAGAGTTTTACCTCGATGAAAGTTTCATTTTTACTAATGTGATTTTCATGGGGATAAGACCCTATCATGGTTATAATGACTTTTGGTGTATCCATCTTCCAATAGAATGGCAACTAGTCAGACATCTGTTTAGACACCAAAATCATTATTTGTTTTCATTCATCTCATTGGCCGTGTAGTTCATGTCTATGCCTCATCCCGTTATGCATAGGCGCCCGAACATGATGGCAACGCTGGAAATGTTTATTTCGAGCGTCTTTTTTTGTCTTCTTTTATAGGCGGAATAATTTAATAACAATCTGGTTATTGTTATACTGTAGAAGAGGATAGGAGGAGATTTATATGACTTTAAAAGGTAAAAAAGTTATTGCCCTTGTAAGTGAAGACTTTGAGGATTTAGAACTTTGGTATCCAGTGCTTAGATTACGCGAGGCAGGAGCTTCTGTGCATTTAGTTGCAGAGGAAGCAAAAAAGATTTATCACGGTAAGTACGGAGTCCCTGTTACTTCTGATTATGATTTTGATTCTGTTCGCGCAGAAGATTATGATGGGATTTTAGTTCCAGGTGGCTGGTCCCCAGACAAATTACGCCGTTTTGATAGCGTACTAAATTTGGTTCGTGCGTTTGATAAGGCGAAAAAACCAATCGGACAAATTTGCCATGCTGGATGGGTACTTGTTTCGGCCGGTATTTTAGAAGGTGTGAATGTCACAAGTACGCCGGGAATTAAAGACGATATGACGAATGCGGGAGCTATTTGGCATAACGAGCCTGTTGTAACAGACGGTCACATTATTTCAAGTCGTCGCCCACCAGACCTTCCAGAATATTTACCAGCATTTATTTCCGCTTTAGAAGATTAAAAAAAGAAGCATTTCCATATTTTGGGAATGCTTCTTTTTAGTTTAAAAGTAAAAAGTAACGATAAAGCCGATAAAACTAGGAATTGCTGCAACTAAAAGCAGGATACTCCAGCGTAATTGGCTTTTTCGACTAGGGTTTCCACTACGGCCACCAAAGGATACGAATGCGGATAGAATAATGGATGCAAAGACAATGATAGTCGTTACAATGGAATATAAAGTGGATACGGTGTAGTCAGGCATCAAAAAGCTTGCTAGAAAAACAACAACAGCAAGTGCGACACCGGCGAGCAGTGATTTTAAAAACACGACAAGTTCAACTCATTTCTAATTAGTTTCTCTCTTCTTTATAGCAAAAGAGCGGGTTTTTGTCCAATAAAAAAGCGCCTACCTGTATTCAGATAGGCGCTACTATTTATTAATGTGGTAAAAATGCTACGAGAATGAAGAATAATACGGCAATAACGATTAGGAACCAGTTAAGTTCACGCCATTTACCAGTGAATACTTTTAATACTGGGTAAGAAATAAATCCGAATGCTAAGCCGATTGCGATGCTTGAAGTAAGTGGCATAGCTAGAATAACTAAGAAAGCAGGGAATGCTTCATCTAATGTATCCCAGTCGATTTCTTTAACAGCACCAATCATCATACTACCAACAACGATAAGTGCTGGTGCAGTAATAGCAGAAATTCCAGAGACAGCACCAACAAGTGGTGCGAAGAATGCTGATACCATGAACAAGATAGCTACTGTAAGGGTAGTAAGCCCCGTACGTCCACCAGTTGCAACACCAGCTGATGATTCGATATAAGCACTTGTTGGCGTTGTACCAAACATCGAACCAACACTTGTTGCAACTGCATCAGCCATTAAAGCTTGTTTGGCATTTGGCAGTGATTCGCCTTTCATCAAGCCAGCCTTTTTAGCGACACCAATCATTGTTCCTGTTGTATCAAAAATCGTTATGAGCAAGAAGGACAAGACGACGGCATAGAGCCCGTAACTCATCACATCACCGAAAGCGTGAATGGGATTAGTAAAGACAAATTCTGGCATTGGCGGAAGTTTGACGATACCATCTGTAAATTTCAGTTCACCAGTGATAAAAGCAATAATACCAGTAGCAATCATCCCAATGAATAATGCCCCTTTTACGTTTAAAGCAAGCAAGATTAAAGTGATTAAAAGCCCAACAATAGCTAAAATAGCTTCTTTGGAATGTAAGTCACCTAAACCTACTAAGTTGGAATCATTAGAAACGATAATACCTGTCATACGGAAGCCAAGGAAAGCGATAAATAAACCAATACCAGCTGTGATCCCGGCTTTTAAATTATGTGGAATGGCTTCAATGATTTTTTCACGAAGCGGTGTTAAAGATAGTAATAAGAAAATAATACCTGCTACAAAGACCGCAGCGAATGCGACCGAATAATCTAGTTTTTGTGTTGTAACGACTGTAACGAAGTAAGCGTTCATACCAAGTCCTGGCGCAATCGCGATTGGATAGTTAGCGAAAATCGCCATCCATAATGTACCGATAACTGCTGAAATGATTGTTGCCATGAATACAGTATTGAATGGAACACCTGCTGCGGAAAGAATTGCTGGGTTAACTACTACGATATATACCATCGTTAGGAATGTAGTAAAACCAGAGATAACTTCAGTTTTAACATCTGTACCGTTTGCCTTTAATTGAAACATGCGTGTGTTTCACTCCTTTTTTAAAATCATGCTTAATGGTAAATGACGAACATTAAAAACCACAAATACAATATTATTCGTTTTTTACTAAAAAAGCAACCCTTTTTCGAAGATTTCTTAAATAGTTTATCTATGTTACAATAAAAGCATCACTTATACTAGGAGGATGCATGTGAAGGCGGTTGTTTTTGATTTTGATGGAACTATGCTTGATACGGAAAATTTATGGTATACGGAGACAATGAACTATTTGAAAGAGACGTACGGTATTGATTTGCCAGATGAAGTTTATCAACAAATTATCGGGACAAGTGAAGAACCAATTATTCGCTATATGATGGAAGCAACGAACGGGGCTTTTGATAAGGAAGCATTTTTAACTACTGTGGCAGAAGCTTGTCATCTTGGTCAACAATCACTTGGCTTTCGTGATGGTTTTAAAGAGTTTTTTGAACAAGTAAAAGCGAATGATTACAAAATAGGTCTTGCAACAAGTTCGGGATTTGACTGGATTGAGCCTACGCTGAATCGTCTGGGTATTTTAGCTGATTTTGAGACAATACAAACGGCAGACCATGTGGATGAAATTAAGCCACATCCGGCACTTTACTTACAAGCAGTGGAAGCACTTGGGGTTAAACCAGAAGAAGCCGTTGCGATAGAAGATTCCAAAAATGGTGCGCTGTCAGCAATGCAGGCTGGGTTAAAAGTGTATATCGTACCGAATGAAGCTACAAAAAACATCACTTTTCCAAAAGAGGCGACGGTTGTTTCTTCTTTTGCAGAAATCAATTTAAAATAAAAAAAGAGCAAACTTGCCTATGAAGCGAGTTTGCTCTTTTGATTAAAATGTTAATTTGGCTAGGCGATTGAACGCTTCTTCTAGCACGCTGATGTCTTGGGTTGCAGCTAGGCGAACATAATTATCACCAGATTCACCAAAAGCTAGCCCAGGAATTACGAGGACTTGCGTTTCTTTTAACACATATTCTGTAAATGAAACGGAATCCATGTTTGTTTTAGAAATGTTGATAAAGGCGTAAATCGAACCTTTAAGTGGATGTAAAGAAAGATATGGAATTTTTTCGACCCGTTTTGCGATGTATTCTAGGCGTTTTTGGAAGGTTTCTGCTACTAAAGGAATTAGTGTCTCAGAATGATTTAACGCGTAAATAGCAGCTCTTTGAGACGGTGTAGGAGCTGAATAAGTAATTCCTTCATTAATAATCTTCGCAGCTTCGTTTAAATAAGTCGGAGCAATCATATATCCTAAACGCCAACCGGTCATTGCGAAGTTTTTAGACATACTACCGAATGTAATCGTATGGTCCGGTGCGAATTTGGCCATTGGTACGAAGTCTTCATAAAAACTAAAACCATCATATACTTCATCCGATAAAATAAAGAAATCATATTTTTTCGCTAGATTAGCAATTTTTTCAAAGGTTTCTGGTGAAAAAACAGCACCGGTGGGATTATTAGGTGAATTTAAAATTAAAGCTTTTGTTTTATCAGTAATGGCTGCTTCTAAAATATCAACATTAATCGCAAAATCATCTTTTTCGTAGGTTGGAATAATGATTGGTGTACCACCAGAATTCAATACTTGATCTTTATAAGGCGAGAAGTAAGGTTCATGAATAATAACTTCATCGCCGTCGTCAAGAATGGTTTGCAAAGTTAAATACATACCATGAAGCGCGCCGACTGTTGCACGGATTTGGCTACGTTCAAAAGAAAGATCGTAATTACGGCTAAAATAACCACGAATAGCATCAATGAGTTCCACGTCGCCACCGGATTCGGTATATTTTGTATGACCAGCACGAACGTCTTCAAAAGCAGCATTAATAATCGATTCATCCGTAATTAAATCAGGATCACCGATGGATAAATCGAGAATATCAGGCATTGTTTTTGCAAGTGTGCCAATATCAGCGAGAATGTTCACAGGCATTTGTTGATGTTTTTTAGCAATCTTTGAGTGATTCATCATGTATAATTAGCTCCTTTTTTCTATAAGTGCAGATAAACGCCTCGCCTAAAATAGGCAAGACGTAATCTTTGTTTATGCTAAAACTTTTCCTAAAAAGTCTTTTGTACGATCGTTTTGCGGGTTTCCGAATACTTCTTCGGGAGTGCCTTGTTCTTGAATCACGCCAGCATCCATGAAGACAACACGGTCGGCAACTTCTCTTGCGAACCCCATTTCGTGCGTTACGACAACCATTGTCATACCTTCTTTAGCAAGTGACTTCATAACACTTAATACTTCACCAACCATTTCGGGGTCGAGTGCGGAAGTTGGTTCATCGAATAGCATTACATCAGGATTCATTGCGAGTGCTCGGGCAATGGCTACCCGTTGTTGTTGTCCACCAGAAAGTTGGGAAGGATAGCTAGTTGCTTTATCAGCTAGACCGACTTTTTCAAGGAGAGAAAGGGCGTGTTTTTTCGCAGCTGCACTATCTTCATTTTTCACTTTCATAGGCGCTAACATTAGGTTTTCAAGAACGTTTTTATGTGGAAACAAGTTGAAGTTTTGGAAAACCATGCCCATTTTTTGACGAAGTTCGTTGACGTTGGTTTGTTTCGCCATTAGGTCTTTGTTTTCGAAAAGAATCGTACCAGTTGTTGGTTGTTCTAATAAGTTCAGGCAACGTAAGAAAGTACTTTTTCCACTTCCGGAAGGGCCGATAACTACGACCACTTCTCCAGATGCGATTTCAAGGTCAATACCTTTTAAGACTTCTAATTTGCCAAAATGTTTGTGTAAATT
This sequence comes from Listeria monocytogenes, assembly GCF_900187225.1. Lineage (GTDB taxonomy): Bacteria > Bacillota > Bacilli > Lactobacillales > Listeriaceae > Listeria > Listeria monocytogenes. The sequence goes on along the minus strand of NZ_LT906436.1, from coordinate 2,299,493 downwards.
TTTAATATTAATCACTTGTTCTCATTCTCCTTTCAGCAACACCTAGTAGTCTCGACAGGCTAAATGTTAGTACAAAGTAAATTAACGATGTAATGATTAGCGGAATAAATGGCTTGAAGCTTGCGCCTTGGACTACGCCAGTCATAAACATTAGCTCTGTTACACCGATAACGGATACGATGGAAGATTCTTTAATAACAGTAACGAATTCATTACCAAGTGCAGGAAGAATATTTTTCACGGCTTGCGGTAAGATGATGTAACGCATGCTAGCTCCTTGTGTCATACCAAGGGAACGAGCTGCTTCCATTTGACCTTTGTTGACAGCAGAAATACCTGCGCGGATAATTTCAGCAACGTAAGCAGCACTGTTTAGCGATAGGGCGATACAACCGGAAACAAAGGCGGATACGTCCATACCGATAATTTGTGTTCCGAAAAAGACGATGAAAATTTGAATAAGAAGTGGCGTACCACGGACAAATTCAATATAACATGCTGCTGGCCAGCGTAACCATCTTGTTTTCGCCAATTTCATGAGGGCTAGTAATGAGCCGAGAATGGCGCCACATAATACGCCGATAGCGGCAAGGGCAATGGTGATTAATGTACCAGTGACAAAGTAATTACCATATTTTTCGTAAAAGCTACCATCTTGGAACATTAGTTTGTTAGCTTCTTTTTGATATTCTTTTAGTAAGCCGGTATCTTGTATATCTTTAATAGAGGCGTTGACTTTTTCTTGTAAAGCAGTGGAACCTTTCGGCATTGCGATGGCTGTTTCTTTGCTACCATTAGCAAATTTGATATCCGCCATAGCGAGTGTCTTATCTTGACTAATATATGCTTCAGCAACAGGGCCTTCTAAAACAACGGCATCTACTTTGTTGCTTTTAAGGTTAAGAATAAGGTCCGGTACTTTTTGAAGGGAAACTACTTCTGAACCAACTAGTTCGTTTTGAGCTAATTCTTCTTGTGTCGTTTGTTTTTGGGCACCAACTTTTACGCCGCTAAAATCATTCACGCTTGTAAATTTATCTTTATCCGTTTTTCTAATCACAACGCGTTGCTGAACGAACATGTATGGATCTGAGAAATCTACTTCTTTTTGGCGTTCGGGCGTCGGGGACATCCCCGAAATAATCATATCAATTTTGCCGGTTTTTAGTGAACCAAGTAAGCTATCAAAGTTCATTTCTTTAATATCTAATTTAACATCTAAATCTTTGGCAATTTTTTCCGCAATACTTACGTCAAAACCAACGACTTTATCTTTACCGTCGATTGTTTGATGAAATTCATACGGTGGATAGTCAGCGGAAAGGCCAACCGTCAAAACGCCTTTTTCTTGAATCTTAGCTAAAGTTTGATCTTCAGTATCAGCGGCGAACACGGATGTGAAGCCAGAAAATACAACTATAAAAACAAGTAAAATTGCTGCAAACTTTTGTAATAAATGCTTCTGCATAAGTACAACTCCCTTTAGTATTTGAGTAATTTATAATCAATGAATCGTTATTATCGATGCTTATTATAATACATCAAAATGATTAAATATGCAATATGTTTTTAAAATAATCTTGCTTTATACTAATATTTATTCATTTTATTCAAAAATATGTATAAAAAGAGCCCCGCATAAGCAAGGCTCTAACAGTTATTAAAGAATGAATCTTAGCACATAGAAGATAAGTGCTGCAATCGTTGCGGAAATAGGAAGTGTGATAACCCATGTAATAATCATGCGCTGAGCAGTATCCCATTTGACACCTTTAACACGGTGAGCTGTTCCAACACCTAGGATAGAAGAGCTGATTACGTGTGTTGTACTAACTGGTAAATGAATGAAAGTGGCACCAAAAATAATGATAACGGAACTTAAATCAGCTGCTACACCATTAACTGGTTTGATTTTCATGATTTTACCACCGACAGTTTTGATGATTTTCCAACCACCAATACTCGTACCAATCGCCATAGCAATCGCACAGGATACTTGAACCCATAATTGCACATCATCCGTTGTTTGGAAACCACTAGCAATTAATGCCATTGTGATAATCCCCATTGATTTTTGGGCATCATTGGTTCCGTGTGTGTAAGATTGTAGCGCGGCAGTTCCGACTTGAATCATCCGGAAGCGCCGATTGGTCGTGGCTAAGTTTAAGTTCTTCAAGAAAACCTTGAAGAGTGAATATATCGTGTAACCGACTACGAAAGCAAGTACAGGGGATACTAATAAACCAATGATGATTTTAGTAAATCCGCTGTATTCAATTGCTGCAAATCCAGCTGATGCAATTGCTGCACCGGCGATGGAACCAATCAAGGCATGAGAGGAACTACTAGGAATTCCGAAATACCAAGTGATTAAATTCCAAGCAATAGCTGAAAGTAATGCTGCTAAAATAACAAGTTCCCCGTGATCTAAGTCAAATGGGTTAACAATGTCTTTTGTAATTGTTTTAGCAACCCCTGTGAATGATATAGCACCCACAAAGTTCATTACAGCAGCGAGGATAATCGCATGTCGTGGTTTTAAGGCTTTTGTAGAGACACTAGTCGCAATTGCGTTAGCTGTATCATGAAACCCGTTGATTAGGTCAAATGCTAGCGCGGCAAGTACGATGACGAGGGTGATGAGAAACATTCCTTCCATCTATCTAGGCCCCTTACGCATTTTTCATGACAATTGATTCAAGCGTATTCGCAACGCTTTGACAACTATCAGCAATGTCTTCTAATTTTTCATAAACTTCTCTTAGACGAATTAGTTTAATTGGATCTTTTTCGTTTTGGAAAAGTTGGATTAGTGATTCGCGGTAAACATCATCACATTGAGATTCATAATCTTTAATTTGAATCGCAAGTTTACGAACATCTTTTAGTTTTTTATCAAAAACAAGATCAACTGCTTTTTCAATTTCAACAGTGCTTGCTTGAATAGCTTGGATAAATTTAGTCATGTATTCATCATAATGAGTGATTTGGCAGATTTCGAGTGAGAAAGCTGTTTCATCAAGTGCGTCCATTACGTCGTCTAAGCGGTTAGTAAGTTCTAACATGTCCTCACGTTCGATTGGTGTAATGAAAGCGTCGTTTAATTCCATAATCATTTTGTGAACCATGGAGTCTCCAGCTGTTTCATATTCTTTGATTTTATTCGAGAAAGTATGTAAATCCTCCACCGAATTAATGTTGTAAGTTGCAAAGAAATTTGCACCTTCATGTAAATTTACTGCAATGTCATGCAACAACGAAGCAAAACGGTCTTTTTTATTTTTAAAAGCCATTTTCTTAATTCCCCCGATCATTTTTGGTCATTAATAATCAGCTCGCTTTTACTTTGAAAAGGGAGCTTTTTTCTTAACGATAAGTTAACGAAAACAAATAAAAAACTTGATAGATCTTTACCACAAATTAATACTAACATAGGATGGGAATAAATAGGAAACTTTTTTTTGATAGTTGCGTAAATAAACGTTCTGACAGCGTTTCCAATGGCTGTTTTTAGGTATTTCACTAAATGAATAAAAAAAGTAGATTTTTTGTGGCTTTTTATTAGGAGAGTAAGGCTCATTTCGGTATACTGGTTTTAAAATATAAATTTGCGAAAATAGTGTATAATTCATTTAAGAGAAAAAGTTCACAAAACAGTTTTCGTGAGGAGGGTTTCGTTTTGACAAAAACATTACAAGACAGAATGATACTACCGGGGAATGGGACAATTCCTTATATTGGACTTGGTGTATTTCAAGTAACAGAACAAGAATTTATCGCTGGTGCTGTAGAGAAGGCAATTGAAGTAGGTTATCGTTTGTTTGATACAGCAGCAGTTTATAATAATGAAGCAATTGTTGGTCAGGCGATTGCAAGTAGTGCGGTCTCGCGCGAAGAATTATTTATTAGTTCAAAAGTGTGGAACGGGGACCTTGGTTACGATGAAACGTTATTTGCGTTTGAGCGGACACTTCGGAATTTGAAGTTGGATTATTTGGATTTGTATTTAATTCATTGGCCCGTTGCCGGGAAATATCGCGATTCATGGCGAGCGATGGAGCGGCTTCATGACGAAAATTTGATTAAATCAATTGGAGTTGCGAATTTCAAGCAACATCATTTAAGTGATTTATTGGTTGCTGCAAATGAAAAACCGGTTTTAAATCAAGTGGAAACGCATCCACTGTTACCGCAAAATGATCTTCGTAAGTATTTGGCGGAACAGAATATTGCGCATGCTGCATGGTCGCCGCTTGCAAAAGGGATCTTAATGCAAAATCCAGTTATTACAGAAATTGCGAAAAAACATCAAGCATCTGTAGATCAAGTGATTTTACAATGGCACTTGAACCGCAATACGATTATTTTTCCGAAGTCAATTACTTCTAGTCGGATTGAGGAGAATTCACGTTTGTCTTATTTCCAACTAGATGCCAGTGATATGGAAAAAATTGATCGCTTAGAAACGGGGAAGCGTGTTGGGCCAGACCCAGATGATTTAGAATACTTTTTAAGTAGTATTGAGAGAGAACGCGCTTATTTAGCAAGTGAGAACGAGGAATGACAGATATTCAAACGTTATTCCGAACGAATCGTTCTTTAACAGATGCTCCGCCAATGGAAGCATACATGAAGAACCAATTTACTTTTTTAGGGATTAGAGCTGGGGAACGGAAAAAATTAGTAGCTGCATATTTGAAAGAAAATGGGGCGCCGCAAGACTTGCTTGAATTTACGATAGCATTATTTGCGGAAGAAGAACGTGAATTTCAGTATGTGGCGATTGATTTATTAAGCCGTTACGGTAAAAAACAGCCCAGTGAAGCGATAAAAGTATATGAGCAATTAATTGTAACGAAATCTTGGTGGGATACTGTGGACGGCCTAGCAGGAACTGTAGTAAGTAATCATTTTAAACTATATCCTGAGTTGATTCCTACCTATAATGAAGCGTGGATAAACGGAGATAATATTTGGCTCGCTCGAACGGCGATTTTATTTCAATTGAAGTACAAAGAAAAAACCGATGTAGATTTACTTTTTTTCAATTGCGAAAAATGGCTTGCTTCCAAAGAATTCTTTATTCAAAAAGCGATTGGATGGGCGCTAAGACAATATGCGAAAGTGGATAGCGGGGCAGTTCGTCAGTTTGTAAATAGCCACTCGCTTGCGCCGCTAAGTCGAAGAGAAGCGCTAAAACATATCGGGGAGGCGTAATATGTTACATCATGTGGAAATTTATGTAGCTGATTTAGAAGAGAGTCGCTTGTTTTGGTCATGGCTGTTAGAAGAACTTTCTTATGAATTCTATCAGTCTTGGAATGAAGGTTTTAGTTATAAATACGCAGATACGTATTTAGTATTTGTACAAACGGAGGAACCATTTATTTCTGAAGGCTACCACCGCAAACGAGTTGGGCTCAATCATTTAGCTTTTCATGGTGGTACAAAAGAACGCGTGGATGATTTTCGAGTTAAATTAAAAGCAAAAGGAATCAAACTTCTATATGAAGAAAGATATCCTTTTGCTGGCGGTAAAAATCATTATGCTGTATTTTTTGAAGATCCTAATGGAATAAAAGTAGAAATTTGTACAGAAGTCACAACATAATGTTGTGGCTTTTTAAAATACCCAATCATCTCCAGCTGGAGCAGAAAAATTCATTTCTTTACCTTTGAAAGGATGATTTAAATGTAATTTCTCGGCATGTAGCATGATGCGATTAGCACGAGGAGAACCACCATAAAGCGTATCGCCAATAATTGGATGGCCAATTCCGCTTAAATGAACGCGAATTTGGTGCGTCCGACCAGTTTCGATTTGGCATTCTACAAGAGAGGTGTTTTTTTCATTATCATTTTCTAATACTTTAACATGTGTTACTGCTGGCTGGCCGTATGGGCTAATTTGGCGTCTCGATCCGTGGTGACGATCTTCACCGATTGGTTTGTTGATAGTCTGCATCACGAGTCCCCAAGTGCCATCAACAGCCGCAAGATAAGTCCTGTGAATCGCTCTGTTTTCCATTTGCCAAGATAAACCGGCGATAGCTAATTTGTTTTTAGCAAACAGAACTAAACCGGAAGTAGTTTGATCAAGACGGTGAACTGCTAAGGCATTCGCATCTTGGCCAGTTTTTTCTAAGTAATATTGCACGGCATTCGCGCAAGTATCTGTTTCATAACTATCATTTGGGTGAGTTTTCATATCAACTGGTTTATTCACTACTAGTAAAAAATCATCTTCATAAATAATTTCTAAGTCATACTCATAAACAGGGATTTTGTCATGTAAAAAAATTGGTAAAGAAAGACTCGCTCCAACGAAAAGTGGCGTATTCCAATCGTCCAGGGGCTTATTGTTCAGTAAAACATTTTGAGACATGCGAATTTCATGTCGCGCTTTTTTGCCGAGATGAAATTTTTCTTGCAAAATAGTAGTTAGTGAAAGGCCTTCCCAATCTTCTAAAATGGGTAATGTTACATGTGTCATATTCATATCATCCGTTCTAATTTAGTTTTTTATTATTGTTTTTCGAAATTGGTTTGGTGACAAACCGGTATGCCTTTTAAATGTAGTAGAAAAATGAGAGGGGTTTGGAAAGCCAGCCATTTTTCCAATAGTTTCAATGGATTGGTTGGTCGTGGTTAGCTGCATTTTTGCATAATTAATCCGGACGTTCTCAAGGTAAGTAATGGGTGTAATCATCGTGATTCGCTTAAACGTTCGGTGTAAATGATACGGGCTTCCGTGGCAATCATCCGCAATGATTTTTAAAGTGAGCGCCTTGGCAAAATTTTCTTTAATATACATCTCGATATTATTTACCCACTCCGTATCAGGCAGAGCACTACCACCAGATTTACATCGTTTACAAGCGCGGTAGCCATGCGAAAAAGCTTCCTCCGCACTATGGAAAATAACGATGTTTTCTTTTTTAGGTAATCTTGATTTACATGAAGGATAGCAAAAAATCTTCGTAGATGTGACGCCATAGAAAAATGCACCATCAGCAGTCTTGTCATTTGTTGAAATTGCTTGCCATCTTTTTTTGGTTAAGTAATAATCCGACAATGTTATCACCTCAACTTCTTATTAATCATAAACGTTATGAAGGCAAATTGCGAGAAAAACTTTTCTAATCTTGCTCTTATAGTGAAACTGGTTAGGAATGTTATTCAATTTGGCGTATAATTAATATTAGAAAGAGGTGAAGGAAATGACAGATTTATATTATGATACGCTCCATTTTTCAGACACAGAACTTTATTTCGCAGCGACAAAAATGGGGTTAGTTTACGTTGGAACAAAGGCGGAAAAGCTTCAATCAGCAGAGCGAAGCCCAGAAAAAATGAACATATATAAAGAAGAATTAGCTGCTTATTTGCACGGGGAACTTACGAATTTTACTGTTCCAATTGATTTGTCCGCTACTCCTCTACAACTTGAAGTATTTCATGCATTAAAAACTATTCCTTATGGAGAAACTAGAACATATACAGAAATCGCAGAACTGATAAATCGCCCCAAAGCCGTTCGCGCAGTTGGAACAGCAATCGGCAGAAACCCACTACTTTTCATTATTCCATGCCACAGAGTAATTGGTAAAAATGGTAATTTAACAGGTTATAGTGGGGGAATAGGGATGAAAGAATCACTCTTAAAACTTGAAAAAGCAAACTTAAATCAATTTTCTTTTTAATAAGAGAATTGATTTATTTTTTTATCTACTGTACTATAGTAACTAGTACAATTAGTTCTCTATAGTAGAATTCATGAAAGCGGGGGGAGAGATGTTTACGATTAACACAAAAAGTCAACTACCGATTTATGAACAGATCGTCCAAAAAATTAAAGAACAAGTTGTCAAAGGGGTACTTCAAGAAGGCGAAAAGATATTATCTATACGTGAATTTGCTAGTAGAATCGGAGTAAATCCAAACACTGTGAGTAAAGCGTACCAAGAATTAGAACGACAAGAAGTAATCATTACAGTAAAAGGAAAAGGGACCTTCATAGCGAACCAAACAGATAAATTGAGCTCGCCCAAAAAGTTAGCAGAAACAAGGACCAAATTAAAAGAAACCATTCTCGATTTAGTTTACCTTGGAGTTAACATAGAGGAAATACATAAATTAGCAGACGAATATAGTCAAGACATCATTGGAGGTGACGTGGTTGAAGGTTGATTCTCTTAGCAAAAAAATTGACGGAAAACTCTTGCTGGATAAAATAACTTTTGAAGTAAAACCTGGAGAAATTATTGGTATAGTGGGACGAAATGGCGTAGGTAAAACAACGCTTTTTCGAACCATCATGGGCTTTTATATCCCTGATGCAGGGGATGTGTATCTGGATGAGCCATTAAGCAAAAATCCTCAACTAAAGCAAAAACTATTTATGCTTCAAGATAATTTAAATTGTTGGGATGGTTATAAAATCCCGACAATAAAAAAATTCTATCAAAAAACGTACCCACTATTTGATGGAGACAAATTTGATAATTTAATGAAGCAAGTCAACCTAGCAAAAGACGTAAAGTTTCAAAATTATTCAAAGGGAATGAAAGGGCTTTTTGGCCTCGTTCTTGCTCTTTCCATAGGAGCCGAATTTATTCTGCTTGATGAGCCAATGGAGGGACTTGATATAATTGCTCAAAAGAAAATTATGGGCATATTATTAGAAGAAGTGGAGAAGCGGAAATTAGGCATTATTATTTCTTCCCATCGTTTAGCTGATTTAGATCCGATTGCTGACTATATTCATATTTTACAAGATAATCATATTGAAGAGTCTTACCACCTTGAATCACTGCGGGAACAAGCAGTTAAAATTCAAATCGCTTTTGAAAACAAGAAAATCCCACACTTTTTACTGGAAAATGGCAAAGTAATTAATAAGTATGGCCGTGTTTACACCATTTTATTCCGAGATATGAACACAGAATTATACGCAGCAATAAAAAAAGAAAAACCTATTTTCATGGATGAACTCGCAGTCACATTAGAAGACTTGTTTATTTATCATCTAGAAGAACAAGGAGGCGAGAAATTATGAGTACAGGGCTTCTTTGGAAAGAATGGCGTCAGAATGCGTGGGTATTTATATTTATCGTAATCGCTTTTATAGGTTCTGAAGCTACGACTGCAACTAATACGGTTAGTATGTTTAATGATAACTATAAATATTATCAGTCTGAAGAATTTCAAAAAAATAATACAGCAGATCAACAAATGACGGGTAATGAAATAAAAAATGATTTAAGTTTAACTCCTTATGATTTTGAAGGGAATTTAGGGCTTTTCTTCTATGTGTTTCTGTTTTTAGGATTAAAGTTAACTGTTTTTGAGAAAAATAAGCAAATGGATTATTTTACTTTTGGATTGCCATACTCCAAAAAGCAAATTTTTTGGCATAAGATGCTTATTCCATTGCTTTTAATTTTCGTACTAGTACCAATCATCATTTTCTGTAGGTTTTGGTATATTTATCAGCAAATACCGGGGTTGTATTTACCCAGTGTAAGTGATTCATTTATGTATATTAGTTCCTTTTTGTTATTGTATTTGTTCTCTTACACGTTAGCAATGGCAGTTGGGAATTTGGTTGGAGAAATAATTACAGCCGGAATTATAGCAATTGGGTCCATTGTTAGCTTTTTATACATGTTTCCAGGCGCATTGACTAATTTAATCATTGGTTTTAAAGCTTTCTTTACTGGAAAAACAATAGTGGATATTGACGGTGGAGCGGTTATGCTGTATAACGCAATACCAACACCAATTTTACAAGGAACTACGGCGTTAAGTGAATTTGGCGTATTAATTATTTTATCAATAGGAATGTTAACCATTAGCTGGTATGCAATGAAAACAGCTTCTTTGGAAAACAATGGTAGATTTTTGATGAATAATAAATTCCGGCTCCCTATACTTATCATTGGCTCTCTTTATGTGACTATTTGTTTAAGTGGTCATTATGCAAGTTTTAATTACGATCAATTAATTCCGACAGGACAAGTTATAAGTTTAATAATTAAAATCATACTAATTTTAGTTGCCTCTGTCATTGCTTTTTGGATGCTCATGTACAAATGGAAAACGTTACGGAAACATTAAAAAAGACCGAGAATTGACGAATCAATTCTCGGTCTTTTTAAATATGATCTCGAGCAAATTTTTTCTTTCTTGTAAATACAATCATTAAGAGAGCGAGACCGAAAAGCGCAATACCAGCATTTAGTAAAAAGATAGCAGCAATATCAATTCGGGAAATAGCAGCAGCAATCAAGGGGATAATAAATACAGCTATCCCTTCTGCAATAGTATAAAGACTAGTGACAAAACCTTTTCCTCGAGCAGAAACCTCCGCAAGTAGTGTTAGACCTAATTGGATAATTCCTCCAGCAGAGAAATAGCCCAATAAGAAAGCCCCGACAATACATACGATTTCGCTTGGGAAAGCAAACAGTGTAAAGGAGATAAGCATCGTCATGGTTACATAAGTAATTAAGATATGGAGCGTTCGTACGCCGCGGTTTCCTAAAACAAACGTCACACACACACAAATAATCGCTCCAACACTGGCATAACTTACAAGTAGTCTAGAAGCATCGTCTGTCATATGAATAACTTCTGAACCATATTTAGCAATCCATTGGCTCATAATATAGAGAAGAGTTTGAGCTACAAAACCAAATAAAATCAAACAAATTTCATCTATACTAAAATGAAACTTCTGCTTTTTCTCTTCGGCAAGTTCTGCTACATCTAGTGGTTTTCCAACAGTCATCGGTGGGAAAGTACGCGTCAAAGTATATAGTAAGTTAATTAGTAAAATAACGATTAATACAATAAAACTCCAGCCATACCATAAGTTATTTGCCAAAATAAATGCAATCATAAACGGTAAAAGGAATTGACCAGATTGTACAAATGCTTTAACAATGATATTGGCAGAAGCGGCTTTTTTTGGATAAGCTTCCATGAGCGCAGGGTAGGTACCAGTATCTAGGAATGAATTAGCTATCCCCGCAGAAATACCAAACATATAAGCAATAATCGTGTTTGGACTGAGTAATATACCTCCTAAAAAGACAATATAGAAAAACACGCCGAGAATAACAGACAACTTTCTACCGAATTTATCGGATAGTCTTCCCGAAATAAATACAGCTAATAATTTACCAATCCCAAAGGAAGATACAACGCCGGCAGCACCAGCTAAATCTGTATGCCATTTTTGAGATAAAAAATCAATATTTTGTGCAATGATGATTAACGCCATACCATGAACAAAGTAGTTCATATAAAGACCAAGTGATGTAGATAAATATTTGTTTTTCATAGTCTGCTCTCCTTTATGTAATGACTTATGAGGACTTTTTATTAAAAATACCCTCTTTTTCAGTGAGTTCATATAGATAAAATACATAAGTTTGTGCTTTACTTCACAAATGATATGTAAGTTCAACTGAGCATCATAAATGCTCAGTTGAAAAATAAATTATTTAGTAGCAATTTTAGATTCGTTTTTGTAACGCATATTAACAAAGATTGCTAGTAGGATACCAATAACAGTTATCGCTACATTGAATAATAACACATATTTTGGACCTTCGATACCACCAGCTTTAGTAATATAACTTGCAACGTTTAAAACGATATAGTTTGCTAAGCTGGAAGAAATCATGACAATCGAAGTGATTTTCCCTTTGTTCGTTGGGAAAAATTCATTGGCCGTAGATACAGCTAGTTGTAGAACTCCACCTGCAGCAGCGTACCCGATAACAAATCCACCAATTAAGCAAATAGTAGGTGTTTGTACGATATAAATAATCAGTAGCATTAATGTAGCAATCGCTGGATAAAGAATTAGAATACGTACTGGCAAAATAAATTTCTTCACGAGAACAGCGGTAATTAAAATTGCGCACATTGTTCCTAATGAATAAAATGATTGAATTTTACTCGGATCAGCCATGCCGTATAATTTTCCAAGTTCTTGGTTACAGTTTAGCCAGAGTTGGAAAGTGGAGGTACAAGTAAAACCAATACCGATAATAGCCCAACTAGTTGCATTGAATTTCATTTTTTCTGGTTTTGCTTTTTCGCCGCCAACATTATTGTTCATTGGAGGGAATGGCATAAATGCAATGATTAAGCCGTCAATAACGATTAAAGCCATTGTGATAACGAATAGTGTACGGAATGACATATTTGCCGCCGCAACCATACCGATTGCGAAAGGTAATACGAATTGTCCGATAGAAATTGAGAATTTAGTAAACATGTTGGCAATCGCGCCATTTTTTGTGAAAATTTCTAAAACAGATGGCGTTACAGCTGTGTCTAAGAATGAGTTTGCTGCTCCTCCGACAAAAGCGAAAGCGTAAGCGATATACATATTCGGTGCAAAGGCAAGACCAATGAAATAAACTGCGTATAACCCAACACCAATTAATGCGGAAGGTTTACGTCCAAATTTATCTGAAAAAGGCCCAGAAATTGGTAATGTCAGCAAGCGCCCTAAACCAAGTGCTGCGATAACGGCGATAACCATACTTACATCAAATGTACCGTCAGAAAGCTTATCTGCTCCCCATACTCCGGCGAAATCTTGTTTGTATTGGCCAAGAATGGATACCCCAATACCGTGAATAAAATAAGTAAAATAAAGTGCTATTGCTGTTGGATAAAATCTTTTTGCGTTCATTTTTTTCTCCTCTCGAAATCCTGATGAATTTATTAGTTAAAATATAAATCTCTTACTTCTGAAACTGGCATATCTTTACCAGTAAACAATTTGTATGCTTCAGCGCCTTGCCACAAAAGCATTCCTAACCCGCCTACAGTCTTACAACCAGCAGCTTCAGCATCTAGTAGAAGTTGCGTTTTTTTAGGATTATAAATAATATCTGCAACGATAAGTTCTTTTCTAAAAACGGATGTATCGCTAATAGGTGTTTCATGTTCATTCGGATGCATACCAACGAGTGTTGCATTAACAAGGATATCGCTAGTGGTAATTTCTGCATTTAGTTTTTCTGTATCGTTCAAATCATAAATATGTACGATGCAATTTGGCACTTCTTGTTTAATAGAAGCAGCAGTTTGTTTCGCTTTGTCATAAAAAGCGTCTTTAATATTAAAAATGGTGATTTCCTTGGCCCCATCAAGTGCGCACTGGACTTGGATTGCTGTAGCCGCGCCACCAGCACCAATTATAGTCATTTTTTTGCCGGTAACATCTACACTAGCATCTCGTAAATTCGCAATAAAACCAAGACCGTCTGTTATATGCCCAGTTAGTTTCCCGTCTTCATTTACGATAGTGTTAACAGCACCAATCATTCGAGCTGCAGGGGAAAGGTCATCCATGTATTTTAAAACTTCACTTTTACAAGGCATGGTCACGTTTGCACCACGCAGATTAAATGTCTTGATTGCCTTTATAGCATCAGTAACTTTTTCAGTAGGTGTGTCAAAAGCTAGGTAAGCATAATCCAAACCCGCTTTTTGAAAACTGTAATTATACATGATTGGAGATTTTGAATGGTCTATGGGTGTCCCAATTAAGCCAAGAAGCCTAGTCGTTCCTGAAATTCTATTTTCCATTTTGTTTTCCTCCGAATGAATCCTACTCGCTGCACATTACAGCGAGTAGAATGTAAATTATAATTGTAATACAGCGTCTAGTGCTTCTTTCGTTGCATCCAGTGCCCGACGTGCACGAATAGCATCACCGATAACATAGGTTTCAGGTACGATTTTCTTAATAGTTTCTTCTAGTGGATTATAAGCTCTTGATCCCATTGCTAGAACCACAGAGTCAAATCCGTCAATTCGGTGTTCTTTGTTATCCGCTAGGGAATAGGTTACCCCGTCTTCAAAGAAACTTGTTACTTTTGCATTCGTAACACTTTTGATTTTATATTCATCGAAATCACGCATCAGGAATTTACGGTGTTCAGAAATAACGTCTGCTCCGACTTCATCGCGAAGTTCTACAACTGTGACATCATGACCAGCTTCACCTAAAAATGCAGCTGTTTCACTACCAACCATACCGCCGCCAACTACGAGTACTTTTTGACCACATTTCTCTTTCCCATCAAGTAAGTCGACTGCGTGAATAAGTCCAGCATCCTCAATACCTGGAATCGGCAAAACAAGTGGAGTGGCGCCAGTTGCAATAATGACGGCATCTGGGGCAACTTCTTGAATAAGTTCTGGTGTTACTGGTGTGTTTGTTTTAATTTCGACATCGAACTGTTCACACTTTTTGATGTAACTTCGAACCATGTTTGTTAAGTCGCCTTTACCAGGAGGATAGGCAGCTAAGCGCATTTGACCGCCAATCATATCTGATGCTTCATAAACTGTCACATCATGACCTCGGGATCCAGCCATCCATCCAGCATAAAGCCCGCCGACACCACCACCAATGACAACTACTTTTTTACTTGGAGTTTTAGGTAAATAAGCTTCGGATTCACGTCCAAGTAACGGATTTACTAAACAAGTAATTGGTTTTCCGGCGTACATGTTAGCCACACAACCTTGAAGACAAGCAATACAAGGAAGTAACTCGTCTAGTTTTCCTGCTGCAGCTTTGTTTGGTGTCTCTGGATCTGCTAAAGACTGACGCCCGAAAGCAACCAAGTCAGCACGGCCTTCACGAACCATTAATTCCGCGTAATGCGGCTCTGTGAAACGACCCACAGTAATTACTGGGATAGAAACAGCGCGTTTAATTTGCGTTACAAGATCAGAGCTAAATCCAGCATGCAAGACGGTTGGCGCCCACATGTATTCATCGCGAATATGAACACTGCGAGAGACATGTAAACCATCCAAACCACAATCTTCCAAATAAGCTGCAACCGTCGCGCTGTCTTGAACACTTAATCCACCGTCGACACCGTCAGTACTATTAATTCGGCAAAGAATTGCAATAGAATGACCAACACGTTTACGAATACTTTCAATGATAAGTCGAGGTAATCGCATTCTATTTTCAAAACAGCCGCCGAATTCATCTACACGTTTGTTTGTCCGTGCCGATAAGAAACTACTTACTAAATAACCGTGTGCACAGTGAACTTCAACTGCATCAGCACCAGCTTTTTTTGCTCGTAAGGCAGCTTCTCCGTAAAGTTCAATCAACTCATAAAGTTCTTCTCGCGAAATGGCTTCTGGAGTATTTCGCCCTGCAGCCGAGGCAATCGCTGAGGCTGCTCTTAAAGGATAACCAGATACTTTGGAATTTCCTTCTGGTCCAGCGTGCTGTAACTGAACAGAAATTTTTGCTCCAGCATCGTGACATACATCAATCACTCGTTTAAAACTAGCAATTTGATGATCACTATATAGGCAAGCTTTATTTGCGCCACCTTTTGCGCGTACATCTACAACCGTTGCTTCAAAAGTAATAAGCCCGAACCCTCCAAGTGCTCGTTCTTTATAGTAAGCAAGGGAAGTGTCTGATAAAGTTCCATCTGTATTTGCATAGTTGTTGCACATTGGTGATACGACAAATCTGTTAGGCACTTTCATCGGCCCGATATCAATAGGTGAAAACATCGAATTAAATTTCAAAAATAACACATTCCTTTCACAGGGAGTCTTCCTACTACGTTATCATTTTCACATAACTAAGTAGGTGTTTAGCGTGGAGAAATCTCTGGCCATGCTTCGTCTAATACTTTTTTCGTGGCATTGTATACTTTAAGAGCGGCATACTCTAAACCAGTTGCTACCATAGAGTCTGAAATAACTTCAACTCCCATCACACGTGGATTTACACCATGCTCTTTTAAAATTTTTGCAAAACCGACCGTATCTCCGTATCCTTCTCCAGGAGCTAAACGATCATGAAGTGATTCTTCACGAAGTTCTTTGTAAGGTGTTTCGTGGACATCGCATAGTTGGATAGAAACAATCCGATCAGCGGGAACATTTTTGATAGATTCAGCTGTTTGATTTGCTCTAGCCCAGTGCCATGTGTCACAAATAAGTTGCGCGTTATCTCGTCCGCATGCTTCTGCTACTCGCCAAGCTGCTTGTAAGTCTGCTACACCGCTATATGGCATAAATTCTAAACCAATAATTAATTCTTCTGCGCGGTCACATAATTCACCAAGCGCGACAATGATTTGTTCCTCAGGGATTTTTTCAAGCAAACCACAATTAATATGTTTGACGCCAAATAATCGCGCCATGTGGAAAGTTGTTTGCTCTTTCTTTTGTTGTTCTGCTGTACGATCTTCGGCAGTTCCCCACTGGGTTATGTACTCCACTTCTGTTACTTTCATGTTATGCTCGTCTAAAATCCGCAACATGTCTTCATCGGTTAATCCGGCAGCTAGTGCATCTACATAATTTTCTGCACGCAAGCCAATTCCGTCAAAACCATTTTCCGCAGCGACTTTCACTCGTTTAGGAAAAGATACCTCCGTTCCTAGTGTGTAAGAGCTAATCGTGATGGGGCATTTTTTTAGATTGCCATTTGCATTTGTCATAAAAATTATCTCCTCTCCATAATAAAAATTACAAGAAACTTTGATAATATTTTCACAAACACCAGTAAAAAAATAAATTCCACTAAATTAAAAATCTCTGATGTGATAACGCCTTCAATAGTTAAAAATGGAACTGGACAGTTAACCTATTCTACCGTATATTGGTTTTTAAGGAATAGTTTGTTTCACTGGCGTAACTACAGTTTAATTGTATTATGACTATTCCATAAAAACAAATTGGTATTGTTCTATTAATTGATAGATAAATTGCATAGATAACTTTTTAGTTAGGAGAGAAGCATGAATTTACACCATTTACGATACTTCGTCACACTGGCGCACATGGAGCATTACACAAAAGCAGCTGAAAAATTGCTGATTACACAGCCTAGTTTAAGTCACGCAATTTCCTCATTAGAGCAAGAACTAGGTATCCCTTTATTTGAAAAAGAAGGGCGGAATATAGGTTTAAGTAAGGCTGGGAAAGTATTTCTTGATTATGTGGAAGAGTCTTTAGATATGATTGACGCGGGAGTTGCAACGACTAAGAAAGCGGCAAATGGGGAAGGGCAGATTGACTTGGCCTTCTTGCAAACACTTGGCACATCACTAATACCAAAGCTTGTTCAAGAATTCCTCCAAACTGAACCAGAAAAACAAATTGATTTTATTTTCCATACGGGTGTTTCGATTGATATCATTCAAGGCCTGAAAGAAAAGAAATTTGATATTGGTATTTGTTCCAAACTTGAAAATGAAAGAAATATTCACTTTACGCCAATTGCCAAACAAGAATTAGTCCTCATTGTCCCCAAAAGTCATCCGCTCGCTGATAAAGACTGGATTGATTTAATCGAAACTGTAGATTATCCGCATATCGCTTTCTCGAAAAAAAGTGGTTTGCGTCCAATTATCGATGATTTATTCAGAAAAATTGGTGCCGATTATCAAATCGCTTATGAAATTGAAGTGGATCAAGTCATTGCCGGGATGGTCGCACAAAACTTTGGGATTGCTGTAGTTCCGAACATGCCGATTTTAAATTATGTGGATGTCAAAGTCTTACCAATTAGAAGCCCAAACTGGGAGCGGTTCTTTTATCTTGCGGTCGCGAAAAACCAAACACTAACGCCTGCAGCTGAGAAGTTTAAGCAATTTATGTTAGCACATCGTATATAAAAAAGTAGCTACCCTATGAGAGGGATAGCTACTTTTTGATTAATCATTTGTTTTTTTGATGATTTCGATATATTCAATATGATGAGGTTCGCCTTGTTTTACGCGGAAAATGAATCCGTCATAATCAATTTCGTCCCCAACTTCTACTTCATAATTTTGTGTTAAGAACCAACCGCCGATTGTGTCGACTTCTTCTTCCTCAATTTCAGTACCTAAAATGTTATTTACTTCATCAATCAGAAGTTTCGCATCTACAATATAGTGTCCATCTTTGATTTTGCGAATTTCTGGAATTTCATCGGCATCAAATTCATCGCGGATATCACCTACGATTTCCTCTACAATATCTTCAACCGTAACAAGTCCAGAAGTACCACCATATTCGTCAAGCAGAATAGCAATGTGGGAACGTTCACGCTGCATACGGAAAAGCAATTCTTTAATCGGAATCGTTTCAATCACACGAATAATTGGTTTTACGTAAGGATCAATGCTAAAACTTGGACTCGAGCCATGTTCGACATACGCTGATAAAATTTCTTTTAAATTAAGTACGCCGATAACGTGGTCTTTATCTCCATCAATAACTGGATATCGTGTATAACGTTCATTTTGCATAATGTCGGATAATTCCCCGATTGTAGATCCAGTATCAACGGTCACAATCTCTGTTCGCGGAATCATGACTTCTTTCGCCATACGTTCATCAAAATCAAAAATCTTATTCACATAACGGAATTCTGATTGGTTGATTTCACCACTCTTATAACTTTCACCAACGATTATTTTTAATTCGTCCTCGGTATGAGCGATTTCGTGCTCAGAAGCTGGCTCTAGACCAAAAAGACGCGCGATGAAAACTGCAGAACCATTTAAAATCCAAATGAACGGGAACATCACTTTATAAAAAATATGCAGTGGACGAGCTACCGCAAGTGCAACTGTCTCTGTTTTATCAATCGCCAATGTTTTCGGTACAAGTTCCCCAACAACTACGTGCAAGAATGTGATAAATAGAAATGCAATTGTGAAGGATAGAATCGTAATAGCTGATTGCGGAAGCTCCATTAAGCTAAATAACGGATGTAACGCCGCTTCTACCGTAGATTCTCCCAACCAACCAAGTCCAAGGGAGCTAATCGTTATCCCAAGTTGGCAGGCTGATAAGTAAGCATTCAAATGATTGTAAATATGTCTAGCGAGGACTGCACGTTTATCTTTCTCCGCAATTAATTGGTCTAAACGGCTCGGTCGCATTTTAACAATCGCAAATTCTGTTGCCACGAAAAATGCTGATATAGCAATAAGTAAAGCTATAATTAAAAATTTAATGGTTAATATCAATAAATCGCCTTGACAGAAATAGTTTCTGCTAAGGCAAACACCTCCTAGTTTAATATAAATAAGCTTATGATAAAACTATCTATATAGAAGAAAAAACGCCCTGGAAGAGAACTCCTCCAATGTGTTGCTGCATATTTTTCATTCTAGTTTGATAATTTATGTGAATTAGTTTCTCTGCCCCATCGAATATTCCCTCCCAGCAAATGATACTTTAATCTAAATTATAGTTGACTTTACGATTATTGACAATGAATATTATTCAAAAAATGGTTCAATATGAACTAAAGTGAATGCACCTTCGTATTCGTTGCGAATTTTTTGTTCAACAATTTCGGTAATTTCATGACTTTTAACTACATTTAATTCAGGATCCACAGCGATAGTTGCATCAATCCAAATCCTATTTCCGTTCATTCGTGCTTTAATGTCAATTACTTTTTTGACATCAGGTACAGAAGCAATTAAATCATGAATAGTTTCTAGCTTAGAAACATCGAAACCATCTGTCAATGTATGTGCAGCATCATAGAAAATTTTGATAGCAGTATAAACAATCAAAATACCGACCAAAAAGGCTGTCACGGAGTCAAGCCAAGGAACACCAAGAACCGCGCCGATAATCCCGATAAATGCACCAAAACTAACAAAGGCATCCGAACGATTATCATATGCAGCAGCTCGCACTGCTTGGCTATCAAGTTTTTTCGCAAGCTGATGATTATATAAATAAATAGCATACATAAATACACCAGAAAAAAGAGCGACAACAGCGGTTAACATTGAGGGTGTTGCAAATTCTTTTTCGATAATGTGAACAATCGAACTCCAAATAACTTGCACACCAACGAGAAACATAATGATAGATGCGATTAAAGAGCTGATAGTTTCTGTTCGTCGGTGTCCGTATGAATGATCTGCATCAGGCGGAATACGAGAAATTCTAAGGCCAATTAAAAGCGCAACAGAAGCAACAATATCAGTCGTATTATTCAAACCATCTGCAAGTAAGGCATCAGAGTTTCCTAATTGCCCAGCAACTATTTTTAAAACCGCTAGAAATAAATAGGCAAATATACTCAAAAATGCCGCTTTTTCAGCCTTTTTTAAATCGTTGTATCCATCCATTATGTATGTACTCCTTTCTCTTTTAACATAAAAGTCCCGCCTACAAATGGCGGGACAACGAAATCTAAGCCTCTATCAATACGTGCTCTAAATTTTTTACTGATAAGGCAATGTTATCACATACTTCTTGATAACTCGCCCATTTTTGGGGTAACGCTATTTCTTGTTCTGGATCATCAATGTCCCAATAAATAATTTTTTCTTGTATGTTAGCTGGAAATTTTGGTGCAGTTTCATGTGCAGAATCATAAATTGTTACAATGAGATCAGCATCTGCCAGTAATTCTGAACTAGGTGAATAAGACAAACTTTCAGGTGGCTCGATTGCAAACTCATTTAACGCTTCTGCAATAAACGGTGTTGATTTAGATTTATGCCAAGAACCGCTAATGAATTTGACATTGCTAAGTGAAAGTCTTTTCGCCCAAGCTTCAGCAATGGCACTTCGAATATGCGTTTGTGATAAAAAGTAGATCAGCTTTTGCGTCATATTCCAATTCCTTTCCGGCGTATTAATGGACCCATGTAAAACTTGCTGCCATTACTTGTTGTACACAGTATATAGATGATAATTATTACCAAAACACAAGTAATGGTAACAGTAATATCTACCCTTTTTAAATTACTAGAAACATTAAAATGAAGAAATTGTAAAAAAGAGGTTAATAAATATGTAGGAAATATGGATTATTACAAAATTATTACAAAAATCGGTCTAAAGTTGGTGGCGTAAAGTTGCTTTTTAACGTAAAATACGTGTATAACTGTGTGTATAGTTTATTTAATACCGTGTAGAAGATAGGAGAGTTACATGGACAAATTCAAACAGCAACTTATTAAATACTTAAAATTATTCTTTGGTTTTATAGGGAAATGGCTTAACAAAGGATGGCAAAAATTTAGACGCTTCTGGAAAAACAAACATATCGGAAAGATTTTTTTACTAGCTGGACTTGTATTTTTATTAAGTTTTATTATTTATCTTGTAATAGTAGCAAAGTCTGCCGACATAGACGCGCTTAAAAAAGGTTTAGAGTCAGCCACAATTATTTATGACAAAGATGGCGACAAGGCCGGGGAACTTTCTTCTACTGACGCAACATTTGTATCCATCGATAAAATATCTAAAAACTTACAAAATGCAGTAGTTTCCATTGAAGATAGAAAATTTTATGAACATAAAGGTTTTGACTTGAAAGGAATAGCTCGGGCTGGTGTTAATTTAGTCACTAGCGGAGGAATTTCTGGTGGCGGTAGTACGATTACGCAGCAACTCGCCAAAAATGCTCTGCTGACACAAGAACAAACCTTCACACGAAAAGCCAAAGAAATATTTATGGCTCGTGAAATCGAAAAAACCTACTCAAAAGACGAAATTATGGAAATGTACTTAAACCGTTCTTACTTTGGTAATGGGGAGTGGGGAGTAGAAAATGCCTCCTTAAAATATTTTGGTAAATCAGCAGCAGACTTAAACATACCAGAAGCTGCGACAATTGCTGGATTGCTTCAAGCTCCAAGTGCGTATGACCCTTACCAACATATCGACAAAGCGACTAATCGCCGCAACATGGTATTAAATGCAATGGTCGAAACAGGCACAATTTCAAAAGCAGAAGGCGATAAATACAAAGCTACAAAAATAGTTTTAAATGATCAATCAAAAGATCCGCTTGCGAATAAATACCCATGGTACGTTGATGCAGTTATTAATGAGGCTGTAAATGAAGCAGATATAACGCAAGATGAAATCATGCAAAAAGGATATAAAATCTATACGGAATTAGATCAAAATTATCAAACTTCCTTAGAAAATGTTTACAACAATGATGGGCTATTCCCTTCTAATGCAAATGATGGCACATTAGTTCAATCAGGAGCTGTTTTAATGGACCCAGCTACTGGTGGAATTAGAGCGCTTGTTGGTGGACGCGGAGAGCATGTTTTCCGTGGCTTTAACAGAGCGACACAGATGAAAGCACAACCAGGCTCCACGATGAAGCCACTCGCGGTATACACACCAGCGCTTCAATCAGGTTATGACGTGGATTCAATGCTAAAAGATGAAAAAATAACCTACAAAGGTAACTATACACCAACCAATGTTGGCGGCGTTTATAGTGGAGAAGTTCCAATGTATAAAGCTGTAGCCAACTCGATTAATGCCCCTGCCGTTTGGTTACTTGATCAAATTGGTATCGATAAAGGCGTAAAATCTGTCGAAAAATTTGGTATTACAGTTCCAGAAAAAGATAGAACGCTCGGGCTTGCACTCGGTGGTATGAGTAAAGGTGCTTCGCCAGTAGAAATGGCAACAGCGTATGCAACCTTTGCTAACAACGGTGCCAAACCAGAATCTCATATTATTACTAAAATTGTCGATCCATCAGGGAATACAGTATATGAAAATGTTCCAAAAACTAAACAAATCATTTCAGAAACAGTATCTAATGAAATGACTTCCATGCTTTTAGATGTTATCAATACAGGGACTGGTCAAAGTGCAGCTGTTTCCGGTCACGAAATGGCTGGAAAAACTGGTTCCACGCAAGTTCCATTTGATGATACAAGCGGTACAAAAGATCAATGGTTTGTAGGCTACACACCAAACCTAGTCGGAGCCGTTTGGATGGGATATGATAAAACTGACAAAGAGCATTATCTAACTACAACCAGTTCTGCTGGTGTTTCTAGTTTGGCTCACTACGTAATGAATAGTGGTTTGCAGTATCAGAAATCCGCAGACTTTAGTACGAAGAGTGCCGCACAAGAAACTGCAGCGAAAAAAGAAGAGGAAGAAAAAGAAAAGAACAGTGGTAGCGACTTTTGGAGTGGCGTGAAAGAAAAAGCCGATGAAGCTGGAGAAACAATCAAAAAAGGCGCCGATAAAGTAAAAGAATTCGGTGGAAAAGTTTCTGATGGTATTGGAAACTTAATCGATTCGATAGGTAATTAATTAAAAGCACATTTTACTATGATATCTCTAGTAAAATGTGCTTTTTTATATTGCATTAATATTATAACTGTTATACAATAAGTATAACAAAGGATGAGGTGAGTACATTGGATAAAACACAAATTGCATTAATTATACCCGTAATTCTTCTCTATTTAGCTTTATTATTAACAGCTATTATTGACTTAACAAAAAACTGGAATGAACGAAAAAATCCGGTTATCTGGCTAGTTGTTATTATCGTTATCAACATTTTTGGCCCAATTGCCTACTTTATTTTTGGCCGAAAAGAGGAAGGTAACTAATGAAAAAATTAGAAATTCAAGGGCTAAAGAAAAAATATAATGGCAAATGGGTCATTAAAGGAATTGACCTCACTATCAATGAAAAAGAATGTGTGGCACTTATCGGTCCTAATGGGGCTGGAAAATCAACGATGATTAATATGATTGTCCAAATCTTAACACAGGATGAAGGACAAATTACTTTAGATGGTGAAAGTGCAAAATTAGTTCGAGAGAAAATTGGTTTTTTACCGCAGTATCCAGAATTTTATGGTTGGATGAGTGCGACGGAATGCCTTCATTTTATGGGAAAGCTATCTAATATGGAAAAGACGGATCTAAAAGCTCGTATTAACGAGGTCTTATTATTGGTAGGGTTAGAAGAGAGTGCAAATAAAAAAATTAGTACGTATTCAGGTGGAATGCGACAACGACTCGGGATTGCTCAAGCCATTTTGCATCGACCAGAACTCCTTGTACTAGATGAACCAGTATCTGCACTTGATCCTATTGGTCGCCGCGAAATGATGCTGCTATTAGACAAACTAAAAAAAGAGATTACTATCTTATTTTCTACACATATTTTAAAAGATGCTGAAGAAATTTGTGACCGCATTGCCATTATCAAAAATGGCGAATTAGTTGCAGATAAAACCGTAGTGCAACTTATGGAAGAAGAAAGCTCTCCGGTGTTTGATGTCGAATTTAATGGAAATAGTGAAGCTTGGCAAACGTTACTGCTTCAAAATAAATACGTGGAAAAAATTGAAAAAGTTGGAATGGTCTATCAAGTTTACACAACTAATCAAAAAGCTGGATCAGAAGCTGTTTTGAGCTCTTTATTACAAATAGATGGTGAATTTATTCGTGTTGAAAATAGACACCAAAGTTTAGAGGAAATTTTTATGGAGAAGGTGGGCAAATGACACATTTTAATGCTTTATTAGCAAAAGAATGGCTGGAACAACGTCGAAGTTTAAAAATTATCTGGCTTCCGATTGTATTCGCACTTCTTGGGCTCACACAACCACTAATGATGTATTTTTTACCAGAAATTCTAAAAGCAGTTGGCACAGGGGCGGAAACGGAGCAGGTAGTTGCACTAATGGGGAATCAATCAGCTCAGGAAGTGATGGCACAAACACTAGGCTCCCAGTTTGATCAAATTGGTATTATCATTATCATCGTTGTTGCGATGGCTTGTATTCAAAATGACCGAACAAGAGGTATGTTGGCATTTATTATGACAAGGCCAGTGAGCGCTGTGGAATACGTGTTATCGAAATGGGTAATGCAATGTGTGGTGGGGTTAAGTTCGCTTTTAATCGGCTATGTCTTGGCTGCTTACTATACGTACTTTCTATTTGGAGAATTAGCGATTAATTCATTAGTTGAGGGATTTTTTGTGTATGCCGTTTGGTTTATTTTTGTTATTAGTTTGGTGGTTTTTGCGAGCTCAATTTTTGATAGTAATGCCGTTGTTGCAATGATTAGTGTCTTTATAGCGATTGTTTTAGGACTAATCAGTGGACTTGGTGGCTGGATTCAAATATTTAATCCGGCGTATTTAAGTAAAAATGCGACTATGCTTATTATGTCCGGTAAGACGATGGATTATTTTATTCCCACAATTTTGATTACTGCAGCCTGGATTATCTTACTTGTAGGCTTGACTGTTCTAATGATTAAAATAAAAGCACTTCCAAAAACGGAATAGCGAACATTTTCCATGTGTTTTGCGAAAACATCCGCTTTATACTAAAATAGAATAAAAAGGGGTGGCGAAATGGAACGAATAGAGCGAGATACGCTTGGAGAAATTTCTGTAGATGCGACGAAATATTGGGGAGCGCAAACAGAACGAAGTAAAAGGAATTTTGCTATTGGTGATAATCCTATGCCGATAGAAATTATATATGCTTTTGCTCAGTTAAAGAAAGCCACTGCAAAAGTGAACGCAGCAGAAGGAAAACTAGCCGAAGAAAAAGCGATAGCGATTGGCCAGGTTTGTGATCAAATCATTCAAGGAGAACTAGATGAGCATTTTCCTTTAGTCGTTTGGCAAACAGGAAGCGGAACGCAGAGCAACATGAATGTCAATGAAGTTATCGCACACGTTGCCAACTTAACTTTAGGCGAAGGACAAATTCATCCAAATGATGATGTTAACATGTCACAAAGCTCGAACGACACATTTCCAACAGCGATGCACATTGCCGCATACGGGGCTTTAGTAACAAAACTTTTACCAGAAATAACTAAAATGGAAGCTGTTTTGACAGAGAAGAAAAATAAATATATGCATCTCGTTAAAATTGGTAGAACGCATTTACAAGATGCAACTCCTTTAACACTTGGTCAAGAAATTAGTGGCTGGGAAGCATGTCTTACAAATAATAAAAACTATCTTGAAACAAGTATGAAAGCAATTTTGCCACTTGCAATTGGCGGGACTGCAGTTGGAACGGGCTTAAATGCCTCACGTGATTTTGGTGATAAGGTTGCCGAAGAATTGATGAAACAAACGGGATATCCTTTTACTTCTGATTCCAATAAGTATTTTGCTTTAACTAGTCATAGTCCGATTAATTTTGTTCATGGCGCCATTCGTAGCCTTGCTTCGGATCTAATGAAAATTGCTAATGATATCCGTTTATTAGCAAGTGGACCACGTAGCGGCATAGGTGAGCTAGAGATACCAGCTAATGAACCAGGAAGCTCTATTATGCCCGGGAAAGTAAACCCTACCCAATGTGAAGCAATTACGATGGTAGCGGCTCAAGTCATGGGAAATGATGTGACAATTAATGTTGCCGCAAGCCAAGGGAACTTTGAGTTAAATGTCTACAAGCCGGTTATCATTTTTAATTTCCTAGAATCTATCAAACTTCTTGCAGATAGCATGCGTTCGTTCCGAGTGCATTGTTTGGAAGGACTTACTGCGAATGAAAAAGTTATTGAAACAAAAGTAAATGACTCCCTAATGCTTGTTACAGCATTGAATCCGCATATCGGCTATGAAAAAGCTGCTAAAATTGCCAAACTGGCTTTTGATGAAAATACGACATTAAAAGAAGCGGCAATCAAAACCGGCTTTGTGACAGAAAAAGAATTTGATTTGTGGATAAATCCATTGAAAATGACTAATTTGTAATCTCATACTTTAGAATGAACTTCCCTAGAAACAATTGTTGTCTAGGGATTTTTCACGTATAATGAAACCACTTTTACTAGACAAATATTAGGAGATGCAAAACATGTCAGTGTTATTTACGATACTTTTAATGGCAGTGATTGGCGGATTTATTGGCGCAATGACGAATTATATAGCCATCCGAATGCTTTTTCGCCCCTACAAAGCCATTTACCTATTTAATAAACGTTTACCATTTACCCCAGGTTTAATCCCAAAACGACGTGATGAACTAGCCGAGCACATCGGAAAAGTAGTAGTGAGTCATTTGCTTACAGAAGACGCCATTCGTGCTCGTTTGCTAGATGAGAATTTACAAAAAGAAATAACTGATACCATTACGAAAATGTTCCATGAAAAAATGAAATTAGAAACAACACCTAATGAACTCCTACATCATTTTGGTTATGAAAATGCAGAAATCCGTTCTATGGCATGGATAGAAAAAACCTTAGAGAAAGAAATCAACCACTTTCTAACTACTAAAAAAACGACAAAAATGAGCGATTTAATTCCAACAATGTTAGAGTCAGAACTAACAACTAAACTACCACATGTAACAGAAAGAATCACGAGCAAAATGACATTATTTGTAGCGAGTGAAGAAGGCAAAATCCAAATTAAACAAATGCTACAAAAATTCTTTGAAGAACACGGCAAAATGGGAAGCATGGCTAGAATGTTTATTAATATCGATAGCTTTTCTGAAAAAATTCCACAAGAAGGCTTAAAACTCATTGGTCAAGAAGACACCAAAAATCTAATTAACCAGCTTCTAACAACAGAATGGAAAAACTTCGAAGCAAAAGAATTACAAGAGCTTATCCCGACTGAAAAGCAAGCTCATTTAGCTGGACAACTTACTTCTGAACTTATCCAAACTTTACCTCATGAGAAATTATTTAATCAGCCCATTCAAGTGATACTACGTGGCTATGAGGCAGCTATTACAGAAAAAGTAATTCCATTTGCAGTAGAACGGATGCTTGATTTTGTAGCAACGCATAGCGCGGAAATAGTAGAGAGAATGGACTTAGCGAAACTAGTCGAAACACAAATTGCCACTTTTTCTTTACCTGAAATCGAAAAACTTGTTGTAGAGATTTCTGGAAGAGAATTGAAAATGATTACTTATTTAGGTGGGATTTTAGGAGGTTTTATTGGAATTATTCAAGGAATTCTCGCAATGTGGATTTAGTTCTTTTATACTGGAATAACCGGCGACTTTTTGTTATAGTGAAACAGAAGTGACAAATACAGATATTTGGAGGATTTATCAATGGCAGTTAATATTTATGATTTAGCACATGATTTAGACAAAGGAATTCGTGAAACACCTGAATTCATCAGCTTGCAAGATGCATACCGTGAAGTAAACGAAAATGCAGATGCAAAAGCAAAATTCGAACGTTTTCGCGATGTTCAAGTAACTATCCAAGAAAAACAAATGACTGGTCAAGAAATTGACGATGAAACAGTAGATGTAGCACAACAAGTAGCGCAAGAAGTTCAAGAAAACGAACTAATCGTTAAACTAATGGAAAAAGAGCAAGCGATGAGCACAATTATCAATGATCTAAATCGCATTATCATGACGCCATTACAAGATCTTTATAATGTAGCTAATGATTAATTTTCGTTAAACCAAGTGGCTCTATTATTTGTTATTTATTTAGCAGATAATAGGGTCATTTTTTTATTGGAAATGCTTGTACCTAATGCAATAGTACGATATAATAAGAACGTATATTCGGTTTTTATAGGAGGCGAAAGTCATGAAAGAAATCAGATTTTTACATATGGCTGATTTACATTTAGATAGTCCTTTCATCGGGCTTTCGACGCTACCACAGCCGCTTTTTTCTGCTATACAAGAAAGCACATTTCAATCATTAGAACGGATTACAACTGTGGCGATAAAAGAAGCAGTAGATTTCGTTTTAATTGCTGGAGATATATATGATAGTGAAGATCAAAGTGTCCGTGCTCAAGCGCGTTTTGCAAAAGAAATGAAACGGTTAGAAGTGGCGAACATCCCCGTGTTTATGATTCATGGAAATCATGATTTTATAGAAAAGCATAAAGAAAAACTCGCATTACCAAGCAATGTTCACGTTTTTTCAGAGCAAGTAGAAGTAATGTTGCATAAAACAGCCACCGGTGTGAGCGTTAATATTTATGGATTTAGTTACAATGAACGCCATATTCGCTCAAGCCGAATAGATGAATACAAGGTTCAAGGTGATGCTGATTTTCATATTGCGTTATTACATGGCTCAGAAGTATCTAGTAGCGAGGAACATGATGTCTACGCCCCATTTCGCGTGCAAGAAATTAGCAAAAAAGGTTTTGACTACTGGGCACTAGGTCATATTCATAAGAGACAATTGCTTGCAGAGTCTCCTAGCATTTATTACCCAGGAAATATTCAAGGGCGAAACCGCAAAGAATCAGGTGAAAAAGGCGCAAGTATCATCAACTTATCAGAAGCAAGTACAACAATTGATTTTATTGGTACAAGTCCGATTATTTGGGAAGAAATTATCATCCCGTTGCCGAAAAATAGTGAAATAAATGCCTTTTACCGAGAAATTACTAATGTTCTAGAAAGTTATCAAGGACGTAGCCATTCGTATTTTCTTCATATAATTATTCAAATGGCTAGTTCGCAAAAAATAAATACAAATGACTGGTTGCAAATGCTTCAAGAAGAAGTAGAGCTTTCAAACACTACTTTTGTGTGGGTCCACAAATTGACAACTGAGATAACGAATCGAAGTAATCTACAAACATGGTATGAATCGCATTTAGCAGGAGAAGAAATTATGCGCTCATTTGAGCAACTACAAGATGAATCAGCTTTTTATCAATCAGTAGAAGCGCTGTATCTTGAAAGTGGTGCAAACAGATACTTGGATGATTTGTCGGAACAAGAGCGTGAGAGACTCTTGGAAAATGCTTTAATGGAACTAGGAATGACACTTGCAGAAGTGGAGGGTGATGAAAAATGAGAATAACATCCATTGATATCATTGGTTATGGGAAATGGTCCGATGCTCATTTTAATAACATCGCCAATTTTCAAGTTTTCTATGGTGAAAATGAAGCCGGAAAATCAACTATTATGGCTTTTATACATAGTATTTTGTTTGGTTTTCCAACGAAACAACAATCAATACCACGCATGGAGCCAAAAAACGGTGGACCATACGGCGGAAGATTAACGCTAGAAGACACCTCTTTTGGAAAAGTCATCATTGAACGTTTAAAAGGAAAAGCAACTGGAGATGTTCGAATATATTACGGTGATGGTCAAACTGCTGGAGAAGAAAAATTGCCAGAAATTATTGGCGAAATTGATCGAAACACCTATGAGGCTATCTTTTCTTTTGATATACACGGATTACAAAATATTCATCAATGGAAGAAGAAAGAGTTTGAACGCTATTTGTTAGCGACAGGAACAACTGGCTCGGATGCACTTTTAAAAACAGCAGAAACATTACAAAAAAAACTAGATAGTCTTTATAAACCAAGTGGGCGAAATCCAGTAATCAATCAACAGCTTAAAAGAGTAAAAGAAGCCCAACAAGCTTTTCAAAATGCCAAAAAGCAAAATGCGCAATATGAAGAATTAATTAATGAGAAAGAGCAAGCGTCAGCAAGACAAGCAGAGTTGCAAATAGAAAAAACAACTAAACGAGTAGAGTTAGATACATTAGAAACATTAGGGGATTTGTGGCCATTATACCAAGAATGGAAAGCACTAAGTAATAAGGCTTCCCAAAAAAAGGAAGCTACTTTTCCGCCAGATGGAATTATACGATTAGAACACCTACAGCTCCGAGAAAAAGAATGGCAAAATCAGCTTATTCAATTGGAAGAACGTAAAAAAAATCTAATTAGCAACAATGATTATGAACATAGCGCTTTTTTTGCCAAAAATGAAGCAGAAATAACATATTTAATCGAAACCTATGCAGCTTTTGGAGAGCGAGAAATCCAGTTAAAGAATTTAAAACAAGAGATTAATTTTCATCAAGTTGACTCAAAACAAACATTTAGAGTATGGACGAGCGAACTTGAACAAACAATGACCCGTTTAAAAGAAAAAGAACAGTTCCACAAAGAGCAACAACATGAAATTCAGTTAAAATTAAAACTTACTAATGATACAGAAGAAAAACTCCAAAAGAAGATTGATCAAATAGAAATGGATATGTGGGATAATAGAACATTCCAACAAGCAAAAGAAAAAATGCAACAGAAGCCTAAAACATTTAGAACTAAGACTTTTGTTTCATTTGGCATTTTTGCTGTAGCTTTATCACTGATGATTGTTTTCCAATCTATCTGGAGTGTAGCACTTGTTTTTGTATCTGCGCTTATTGTGGGTTATGCAATTATGACTACATGGAAAGCACTTCCAACAAACAATGAACAACTTTTAGTTTTTTTAGAACAAAAGAAAATAAGGCAAGAATGGCAACAGCTTCTCAACGAAATGGACATTATTGCATCACAAATAGCTGAACTAAGAGCAACCGAGAATAAACTAAACGAAACAATTTATCAACATACAATGGAATTAAAACAACTTTTTTCTGATTTAGGAATAAAACATAATCCCGATGCAAATTGGGCATATGAGCTTGCGGTTTATAAAAAAAATAGTGAAAAAGCTCAACTTGCAATGGAACTTATCTCAAAACTAGAACCATTAGCAGAGAAACAAGAAGTATATAAAGCAAGACTTGCAAACTTAGAATTGCCTGGAAAATATACGGATACAGAAGAAAAAATCACTTTTTTACGACAAGGCTTGCTCTATTATCGGAACCACTTAACTGAAAATGCAAAGCTTGCAGAAAAGTTGGAACAAGTAACGATGCAACTAGACTTAGTTAAGCAAGATTTATTGCTCATAAAGAAAGAAAAAGCAGATTTATTAGCGAGTGCTAATGCGAAGAATGAAGAAGAATTTCGTATGGCTGCAATTCGTGTAAAAGAAGAACAGAATTGGCGAGAACGATTAGTTCTAATAGAAGCCCAACTTGAACCAGAAAAGCGAATAGCTCTAAATCAATATGAAAACCAAGCAACTATCAAAGAAAAAGAGCTGCAATTGGAAGAAACACTTCGCCAAATAGAACTAGAACAAGAAAAAATCCATGCCTCACTCGCGGCACAAAACCACGCAATACACAAATTAGAAGAAGGCGGGACTTTCGCGGTATTGATGCAAGAATTCTATTCGGAAAAGAGCAAACTACAACAAATAGCAGTCGAATGGACAGAAACAAAACTGGCGCTTCAAATTTTACAAGATACAATGCAACGGTTACAAGAAGGAAAACTTCCTAAAACGTTAAAATTAGCAAGTGAATATTTCAACCACTTAACTAATGGTAACTATGACAAAGTATACTTACAAGATAATAGGCTTCAAGTAGAAAGTAAGAATGTTGTACCATTCTTCCCAGAAGAGCTAAGCCAAGCAACAAAAGAACAATTATATTTGGCTATTCGTTTTGCCTTAATTGATGTGATTCATAAAGATTTTCCACTACCAATCATTATTGATGATGGATTTGTGCATTTTGATTCTGCTAGGATGGGACAAATGATGCAACTGCTCCGAAAAAGAAAAAGTGAAAACCAAGTCATTTTTTTCACATGCCATCAAGAAACTCGCAAATATTTTTCCAGTGAGGACATACGCATGCTATAATGGGTGGAGAAACTTCTTACTACAGAAAGAAAGAAGGCGATAAAATGGAAAAAAGATTATTAGATTTTGAAGTTGGAGAAACAGTAGACCTATTCTTGCTAATTAAATCAAGTGTAAAAGGAACGGCTAGCAACGGAAAGCCATTCTTGAGTCTTGTTTTACAAGATAAATCGGGTGAATTAGAAGCAAAACTATGGGATGTTAAAGAAAGTGATGAAGCGAATTACGGGGTACAACAAATAGTTCACCTTATGGGTGATATTCAAAATTATCGTGGTCGAAAACAATTGAAAATCCGCCAAATTAGGCAAGCTACAGCACTGGACGGTGTTAGTGCTAGTGAATTTATGGAAACCGCGCCAATTAATAAAGAAGAAATGGCCGATGAAATCACACAATATATTTTCGAAATGAAAAATGCGAATTTGCAACGAATTACGCGCGCATTGCTTAAAAAATATCAAGATGATTTTTATGATTATCCGGCGGCAATGCGTCATCATCATGAATTTGTTTCCGGTTTGAGTTTTCATGTAGTTTCGATGTTACGACTTGCAAAATCAGTTGCCGATCTTTACCCATCTGTTAATCGAGACTTATTATACGCAGGTGTGATTTTACATGATTTAGGAAAAGTCATTGAACTTTCAGGCCCAGTATCAACGACGTATACACTAGAAGGTAATTTAATTGGCCATATTTCCATCGTAGTAGAAGAGGTGAGCAAAATTGCTGACGAACTTTCGATTGATGGTGAAGAAGTCGTGGTTTTAAAACACGTTCTTCTATCTCATCATGGTAAAGGTGAGTGGGGGAGTCCAAAACCACCGCTTGTACGTGAAGCCGAGATTTTACACCAAATTGATTTAATGGACGCTTCCTTGAACATGATGGATAAAGTACTAAAACATACAAAACCGGGCGAATTCAGTGAACGAGTATTTGGATTAGATAATCGTTCGTTTTATAATCCTACATTTGAATAAAAAAACACGCTTGGAAATTTCCAAGCGTGTTTTTTAGTGCTTATTTAGATGAATCGCTATCACTGGATGAAGAACCATCAAAATCTTTAAAAGCATCTTTCAAGTCTTTGTCTTCCACTTTCACGTTAGCATCTTTGTATTCTTTTTTAAGTGTTTTTTGCATGTTCTCAGTAGTTAATTGAGACTCAAGGTAAGAAGCTTTTACAGCTTTTTTATCTTTTTCAAAAGTTGTTTTTGTTGCAGGTTTGTCCATTTGGATGATGTGGTATCCGTATTGTGTTTTTACTGGAGCACTGATGTCGCCTTTGTTTTTAAGGGCATAAGCTGCTTTTTCAAATGCTGGATCCATTTTACCAGGACCGAATGGAGCTAATTGTCCACCATTGTCTTTAGTAGCAGTATCTGTAGAATATTCTTTCGCTAAATCAGCAAATTTTTCGCCATCTTTCAGTTTTTGTTCAACTTCTTTGGCTTTGTTTTCATCAGCTACAAGAATATGGCTTACAGTAATATCTGGTTGCCAAGTTTCATAGTATTTTTTAAGTGTTTTGTCGCTAGTGTCAGTATTGGCTTCGGTAGCTTTTTGAACTAACAGGTTGTACTTAAGTTGGCTTTTGAAAGATTTCTCAGTTAAGCCACTTTGAGCTAAAACTGCAGAGAATTGATCTCCGTATTGTGATTTATACTCGTTGAATTTCTTGTCAACATCTTCGTCGCTTACTTTGTATTTATCGCCAAGAATTTTTTCGAAAGTCAGTTGTTGTACGAATTCAGAGCCATATTTATCTTTCATTGCGTCATAAAGTTCGTCTTTTGTTACATCGCCAGAGTCTGTCTTAACGACATCTCCGCCGCCACCGCACGCTGCTAGACTGAACAATGCCATCATCATGACAAGTCCAAGAATTAATTTCTTCTTCATTAAATAAAACACACTCCTTAGTTGTTGGAATAATTCCCGCTTAACACAATAACTATCATAACATAAATTAAAGGTAAAAAGAAAAGATGAAAGAAATTTAATGATATTCTTATGGTTTAGTCAGAAATTAAAACAGAAAATCCACGTTCTGCACTTTCGATAAAGCAATTCTTCGGCATTTTCCATAATTTTTTAATATGTGTAAAATCAGAAAAGCTCATTCCGAAATGGACAGATAGTAATAATAGGAACATACCGGAATGTCCGATTGGTGTGAAAAGCATTAATGCGACTAAAATAGTTGTTATAATCACAAATGGTAAAATTAACGAAAAAATGTAATGCCATTTTGGTATTATTCGCTTAATATTTAATTTGATACAAGGAAGGAAAAAGAAATGAATACGCCACTGAATAACAGTTCCTTCACGGTATTTAAAGCATCCAAGAATATGAAGTAATTTATGAATTGGGTAAATTAAAATAATACCTAAAAAGCTAGCAAGTTGATAATCATTTGTGAGTTGATCAGGATAGATCAAATGTTGTGTTAAAAAACAAATACATACGGCAGCTAGCCAGACAAGAATTCCTTTTAGGAAAAGTCGATTAAATTCGTCTCGTCGCTCTGTGTTGATTGATTTTAGGCAGCGCATTGTAAGCTTTCCTCCAGTTATAGCTAAAATAGTGCTCTTCCATCAGAAGGCACCATAGTATTGTATGCTCAAATGCTACAAAATTCAAGCTTTTTTTAGAGAAATTATTGTCTAATTATGACGGTTTTTTGAAAGGGATTTTAGACAAATAAAAAAACTGAGCAGTCGCCCAGTTTCTCTACTTATTTATTATCTTTTTTTAGCGTTTTTTCTAAGTCAGAAATTGTTTTTTGCATATCTTTGATTTCGTCTTTTAAGCGTTTCTTCTCCGGTTCCATTTCTTCATTCCATTTGGAAACAGATTCCATGATG
The DNA here is from genome assembly GCF_900187225.1 of Listeria monocytogenes. GTDB lineage: Bacteria > Bacillota > Bacilli > Lactobacillales > Listeriaceae > Listeria > Listeria monocytogenes. The sequence goes on along the minus strand of NZ_LT906436.1, from coordinate 2,264,282 downwards.
TCAGAAGAAACATCTTTTAATAAAGTGGAACCTTCTGTGCCGAGAACTTGAACGGATTGGATAAGCTCATTTGCATTATATGCGAGTTCTTTCAAAATAACACTTGCTTCACCTGATTTAGCGACAATATCTTTTCGAAGCTCATTGCCGGATTTTGGAGCAAATAATACCGAGGCTGCGGCTCCAATTGCCCCACCAGCTAAAATACCGAAAATAAGTGATTTTTTATTCATTTATACTCCACTCCATCCATAAAGTCATTTTAGTCTACTTTTGCTGCAATAAGTTCAGCAATTTCTTGGTAACGTTCTTGTGTGTACCAGTCTGCGTTATCTTTCCATTTTAACCCAAAGTCGTCTGATTTGCTATACCTTGGTATTAAATGGATGTGACAATGAAAAACAGATTGGAAAGCAACTTCTTCATTATTATTTAAAATATTTAATCCTTGAATCGGTAAAGCTTCTTTTAATGCCCGCGCGATTTTTGGTACGCGGCGGAATAATTCAGCGGCCGTTTCATCGGGTAAATCGAATGTGTTCCTAGCATGTTTTTTGGGAATTACGAGTGTATGACCTTCTGTAACTTGGCCTAAATCGAGGAAAGCATATACTTCATCATCTTCATACACTTTGGCAGAAGGAATTTCACCACGAACTATTTTGCAGAAAATGCAATCGTCCATTAAGTATGACCACCTTTCATTACATATAATTATGTACTATTTTAATTTAACATAAAAAGCAGTGAAAAGCATGTGTTAGATAGTAGGTGGTGGATTATTTTGACAGTTCAAGGGACGAATATGCTATTATTAACTAAAGATTACGTAAGGAGGTATGGAAATGGCTTTAGTAGAAGTTGAACACCTGACGGGCGGGTATACCAAACGTCCAGTCTTAAAAGATATTTCATTTGCGATTGAAGAAAAACAAATTGTTGGCTTAATTGGGCTAAACGGGGCAGGGAAAAGTACGACCATTAAGCATATAACTGGTCTAATGCATCCTAAACAAGGAACGATTAAAATCAATGGGCACCAATTAGTGGAAGATACAGAAACATATAGAAAGCAATTCTCTTATATCCCTGAAACACCTGTATTATATGAGGAATTAACCTTAAAAGAACATTTAGAATTAACAGGTATGGCTTATGGTATATCAGAAGAAGAACTGCAAGCAAGAATGAAGCCTCTTTTAAAGGAGTTTCGTTTAGAGAAAAAACTTAATTGGTTTCCAGCTCATTTTTCTAAAGGGATGAAACAAAAAGTAATGATTATGTCGGCTTTTTTAATTGAGCCTAAATTATATATTATCGATGAGCCCTTTGTTGGTTTAGATCCGCTTGGAATCCAGTCACTGCTTAATTGGATGGATGAAATGCGAAGTAAGGGTGCAAGCATTTTGATGTCAACGCACATACTTGCAACGGCTGAGAAATATTGCGATACGTTCATTATTATTCATCAAGGTGAAATTCGCGCAGAAGGAACATTAAAAGACTTGCAAACAAATTTCGAAATGCCAGGAGCTTCACTTGATGAAATTTACATTCAGTTGACAAAGGAAGAGGAAGCTGATGAAGATGATATTTGACAGCAAAGCGCTTTGGAAAGAACGTTTTAGTGCCTATACGACCGAAGTCATGCGCTATCTTCGTTATATGTTTAATGATCATTTGCTTTTTGTGCTTGTGATTGGACTTGGAGCGGGAATTTTTTATTACGCTGGTTGGGTGAAGACACTTGAGCCAACATTCCCCGTTATTCCGTTAATGGTTATTTTACTCACTGCTTCTATTGCCGTTAGTCCTGTTGCCACGTTGTTGAAAAAACCGGATATTGTTTATTTAATTGTACAGGAAAAAGCAATGGATACGTATTTTTCTCAAGCAAAAATAGCAAGTTTCTTCATGCAATTATATGTTTTTGTGATTGTGCTTGGGGTTTGTATGCCGATGTATGTGGAAGTGACAAAGGTTCCATATAGTCAGTTTTTCACTTTGTTTATTGTACTTAGTATGCTTAAAGCATGGAATATTTATTTTGGCTGGGAAAGCATGAAATTTGAAGAAGCGGACACAACATGGATGTTTATTCGTGTTATCCTTAACGCTATTTTAATTTATATTGCATTAATAGCAGCCCCTTACATTTCTATTCCTTTGGTTTTAGTAGTACTTGCGGCGAGTTACTACTGGCTTCGAACTAAAACTGCAAAAGTAACTTTACGCTGGGAATATTTAGTGGATAAAGAAGAAGCGCGGATGAATCGGTTCTATCGTTTAGTGAATCTATTTACGGATGTACCTCACTTGCGAGGAACGGTTCGCAGACGGAGCTATCTCGATTTCCTTTATCAACCAATTCCATATGCGAAAAGAAAAACATTTGCTTATTTGTTCAGTCGGACATTTATTAGAACAAATGAATATGCCGGTCTATACATTAGACTTACTGTGATTGCAGTTATTTTACTTGTGTTTGTTCAAGGTTTTTATTTAAGTATTATTTTTTCGCTACTATTTTTGTATTTAACTGGTTTTCAATTTATTCCGATGTTAAAACATTATGATGCGCAAATTATGCTACGACTTTACCCGATTAATGATCGTTATCGTCATCGCAGTTTTATCCATTTTCTACGGATTTTGTTACTCGCTCAAGCACTGCTCTTTAGCGTGATTGGTATTGCACAAAATGGAACCATCGGCGGGATGATTATTTTAGGAATTAATTTGGCTTTTGTAGTCATCTTCACGTTCCTTTATGCTCCAGTCAGAATGAAAAAAATGTACGAATGAAAAAAGCGATTTGGATGATTGGTCCAAATCGCTTTTTCCTATTTAGCATCATGGGAAAATTCTGGATAATGATAAATATCTTCATGTGAGAATCCAGATTGAGTATTATTTTTTCTCATGATATTTGTAATTTCTTTTGATAAAGGTGATTTTTTCCAGTCATGAAAGAATACTTCAGAATCCCAAAAGGAAATAATTAAAAATTTATTCATATTCATCGCTTTTGTGAGTTTTGTACTTTGCAAGCCAGGCGTTTCACTAAAATGAAGACTAGCTCGTTGATACATTTGCAAGAAAATAGGGATTTCTTCATCGCGGAGGTGGATATATTCAAAGACGACTACTCCAAAACCTTTTATGGAACCACTGCTTTGCAATACTCGATACTCAGCACCTTCTTGGAAAAGTTTTTCACCAGTCGACTCTTGATACAAAAGTGATTGGGAAAAGTTTTGCAGAAGTGTCACATTTCCGCCAGTATAATTCGCCATTAATTGACGAAGGTAGTGCTCCGTTCCAGTTGTGATAAATACTTTTTTCATAATAAGTCCTTCTTTCAGTTTTATTCCATTAAGAAAAATGATTACACCTTTATTTTCCACGTTTTTCATAATTGAAACAGCTGATAGGCAATTTGTTTGGTTTTATACAAATTTTCTAGTATCCTTTTATCTGGAGAAGTTATTTATTGTTCTGTTGCCTATTGTGTGTAAATGAACAAAGAAGGGAAGCGACTCGATGACAAAAATAACGAAACATTTATTTTTAAAAGCAGCGCGAAAAGAACAAGTTGACCGAATTCCGGTTTGGTATATGAGACAAGCAGGGAGATCTCAACCAGAATATCGCAAATTAAAAGAAAAATACTCTCTATTTGAGATTACTCATCAGCCAGAAATATGTGCTTATGTAACCAAATTACCAGTAGATCAATATGGTGTTGATGCAGCCATTTTATACAAAGATATTATGACACCACTTCCGGGGATGGGAGTAGACGTTGAAATCAAATCTGGTATTGGTCCAGTCATACATAATCCTATTAGATCTTTTCAAGATGTAGAAAAACTGACAATTTTCAAACCAGAAATAGAAGTTCCTTATGTGCTTGATACGATAAAATTATTAGCAGATGATATGTTAGATGTGCCTTTAATTGGCTTTGCAGGTGCACCGTTTACGTTAGCAAGCTATATGATAGAAGGTGGTCCATCGAAAAATTACCACCAAACAAAAAGCTTCATGTATCGCGAACCAGAAGTTTGGGCAATATTAATGGAAAAATTGGGACGAATGACTGCGAACTATTTGATTGCGCAAATTAATGCAGGGGCTTCTGCGGTGCAATTGTTTGATTCTTGGGTAGGAGCACTTAGTCGAGCTGACTATGCTGAATACATTCGACCAGTAATCGAAATGATTGTTAGAGAAGTGAAAGCAGTTCATCCAACAACCCCAATTATTATGCAAGCAGTTGGCGCAAGTCATCTTTTAGAAGAATGGGAAACAATGCCACTTGATGTCGTTGGCGTCGATTGGCGAGAAACCATCACAAGTGCTCGGAAAAAAGTTCCAACAAAAGCAATTCAAGGAAATCTGGATCCGTCCACACTTCTTGCACCAGAGAAATGTTTAAAAGAAGCAAATCGTATTTTGCAAGAAGGCGTACTAGAACCAGGTTATATTTTTAATTTAGGACATGGAGTTTTCCCAGAAGTACCACCAGAAATGTTGAAACAACTAACTAATTACATCCATGAACGTAGCGAAATTCTATTAAAAAAGGATGATATAAAATGACTAAAAAAGTAGGTCTACTTGTAATGGCATACGGAACACCGTATAAAGATGAAGATATCGAACGTTACTATACAGATATTCGTCATGGTCATAAGCCAAGTGAAGAAATGATTGCCGATTTACGCGGTAGATACCATGCAATCGGCGGACTATCCCCACTTGCAAAAATTACCGAAGCACAAGCCTATGGACTAGAAAAAGCGTTAAATGACTCGCAGGATGAAGTAGAATTCAAGGCATATATCGGTTTAAAACATATTGAACCTTTCATTGAAGATGCGGTAGAAGCTATGCATAAAGACGGAATAGAAGAAGCGATCTCGATTGTTTTAGCGCCACATTACTCTAGCTTTAGTGTCGAGGCTTACAACAAAAGAGCAAAAGAAGCAGCTGATAAACTAGGCGGACCTCGTATCAACGCAATCAATGATTGGTACAAACAACCCAAATTTATCCAAATGTGGGCTGATAGAATTAATGAAACAGCAAAACAAATTCCAGCAGATGAATTATTGGATACTGTTTTAATTGTTTCCGCACACAGTTTGCCAGAGAAAATTAAACAACATAACGATCCGTACCCAAATCAACTTCAAGAAACAGCAGATTTCATTTTCGAAAAAGTAGTAGTGCCTCATTATGCGCTAGGTTGGCAAAGCGAAGGGAAAACTGGGGAGCCGTGGCTTGGACCTGATGTACAAGATTTAACAAGAGAACTTTACGGTCGAGAAAAATATAAACACTTTATCTATACGCCAGTTGGATTTGTGGCAGAACATTTAGAGGTTTTATATGATAATGATTATGAATGTAAAGTAGTTACCGATGAAGTGGGCGCGGCTTATCACCGACCACCAATGCCAAACTCGGATCCAGAATTCTTAGAAGTATTAAGAACAGTTGTCTGGGAAAAATATAGCAATTAAATAAAAGTCTTGCCGGGATATTCGTTATTCCGGCATATTTTTTTGAAATAAAGAAAACGTTTTCAATATTTTTAGCTAAATACTATGAAGTTTTAATCAAATTCTCATCTTCACCGGGCATAATGATAAATATAGAAAGACAGGAGGTTCACCCAAATGAAAAACAAGGCAGAAAAACAAAGAATTGCCACTAATTTGTCACTTTATATGAAAATAAATGGATATACTCATAGAACATTCGCGCTTGCAGTCGGAATTTCCCAGAATACGCTAAAAGCATTAATGATAGGGAAGATGAGAAACGAAAATAAATTCCAAAAATACATATCGCAAATTACAGAAAGTTTGGCACTTGAAGAAAAATTCTTTGAACAACCGAAAGAAGCGATTACATCAGCACCTATCACTTTTCAAGATACAAACAAAATGCATCTTGGAGATGAAAAATTCAATGCTATCAGCTTAATGTTGAAAATTGGCGAGATTCATTACGAATCATAAAAGCTTGGGACTAATTGTCCCGAGCTTTTTTATATGGCGCAAAATAGTAAGATTCAGGGCTTGACGAACCTACCTAACTCACGTAAAATGAAGACAATTTTCAAAATAGGAGTGTGGCACATGATTAGAAAACTAACTGTATCTGATAATGAAGAAGTAATGGCACTTTTAAAACCCGAAGCAACCCAAAATTTATTTATTATTGGGGACATCGAAAATTTTGGTTATGAGAGTGATGTGCAAGATCTTTGGGGTGAATTCGATTCAGTAGGCAAATTACATGCTTTGTTACTTCGATTCGATACGTTTTTCTTACCCTATTCAAAAGACGCTAATTTTAATGCAGAAGCGTTCTCAGAAATTATTGCTACACATGACAAATATGAAGTTAGCGGTATGTCCCGTGTCACAAAAGAACTAGAGGCATTTTTGCCAGAACTTGCCGAAAAAAGACAAGACACTTATTTTTGCGAATGCGAACATGTAAACCGTATTCCAGTAAATCAAGATGTTATCGTCAGAACGGCAGTAGCGGAAGATGTGGGCCCAATTATTAAAATGCGCAAACACATTAAAGAATTTGGTTCACGCGACGAAAATGAAGAATTAATTATTCGCCAAATTGAAAAAGGCGTGAAACGAATTTATTATATTGAACAAGACCAAGAAGTAGTTGCCGTAGCAGAAACATCCGCAGAAAATTCCTTTTCAGCAATGATTACAGGTGTTGCGACAAGTGATGGATATAGACAACACGGCTTTGCAAGTACACTTCTAAAAAAATTATGTTGCGATGTATTAGCAGAAGGAAAGAAACCATGTTTGTTTTACGATAATCCAGTCGCTGGTGAGATATATCACCGTCTTGGTTTTGAGCACACAGGAGATTTTGTTATGTACAAATAACCTTTACTTTGCATCCGTAAGATTGGTATGATGGATATATTATGTTAGTAAAGGATGAATAATGTGAAACCACGTGGAATTTGTTTTTTTGATATGGATGGAACACTGTTAAATAGTGAATCCAAAGTACTTGATACCTCGCTTCAAGCACTTGATAAACTTCGAGAAAATAATGTTATTCCTGTTATTGCTACTGGTCGGACGCTTATAGAAATCAGTCATCAAATGAAAATTACCGGCATTGAATCCGCAGTAATGATGAACGGACAAATGGCTATTTTTGAAGGTGAAAAAGTATATGAAGATGTGATTGATGCAGGTTTATTAGAACAGTTGACTGAAGAAGCAAAATCACAAAATGTCGAAGTTTGCTATTATAATGATAAAAGAATTGGCGCAACAGCTAGTACGCCAGTTGTAAAAGCACATTATGATTTTTTAGGCGAGCCGATGCCTGAAGTAAGACCTAATATGTATAAAGAAGAAACTATCAATATGGCACTTCTATTACTCGAAACTGGCGATGACTATTTCCCAGAACGTTTTCCAGAATTACAATTTGTTCGCAACACGCCATTTAGTAATGACGTCTTAAGAAAAGGCGGATCTAAAGCAGTTGGTATTTCGAAACTACTTGAAGTAATGGGCTATCAAGATGTTCCTACCTATGCTTTTGGAGATGGCATGAACGATTTAGAGATGTTTGGTGCAGTGGATTATGCGATTGCAATGGAAAACGCCGTACCTTTATTAAAAGAAAAAGCTACTTTTGTAACGAAAGATAACAATAGTGACGGCATTATGCTAGGCTTGAAACAATTTGATTTAATTTAAAGAAGTGCCTCGTGCGCTTCTTTTTTTGTGAAATTCCAACGCAAGACCGATAGAATTGTAATAATTCTTTTGATATAATAAAACTAATCAATTGGAAGAGGAGAAATGTTCATGAACGAAATCAATCACACATCCGAGCGAGTAAACACAGAGAAAAGAACAGAGAAACAAATTATTATGCAAAAAATACTTAATTGGTTTGTATTTTCTTTGCTACTTGCATCTATCGGTGCTGCGATTGGGAGTAAATTAAGTCCAGAACTTTATTTGCCTCTTGTCGTGTTAGAAGTCGCGTTACTTATCACAGCGATGGTAGTGCGTCGAAGTAAAACAATTAATAAAGTGGTAGGCTACCCAGTAGTACTAGCATTTGCGTTTGTCACAGGCTTAACACTTGGACCAACTTTGACATATTATTTTGGTGCAGGGCAAGGTGCCGCCGTTCTAATGGCATTTGTTACAGCAACCGTTACTTTCACAACGCTAGCTTTTATTGGTGCAAAAATGAAGAAAGACTTATCTTTCTTAAGCAGTGCTTTATTCGCTGCGATTATTATTCTCGTTATATTTAGCTTTGTAGGAGTCTTTCTACCATTTGGCTCTATGCTATCAACTATTATTTCAGCAGGCGGAACGATTATTTTCTCACTATATATTTTGTATGACTTCAACCAAATCATGAAGCGCGATGTGGAACTAGCAGATGTACCAATGCTTGCGCTGAATTTATACCTTGATTTCCTTAACTTATTCATGTTCTTACTCCGCCTATTTACAGGTCGTGATTAAGAAATTCAGAAGATCTGCCAACCTAAAAATTGGTAGATCTTTTTCTATAAAAAAAGAAGGTTTTTGTTAGACAAAAGCAAGATGAAAAACTATAATAAAGTTAAGGTCAAAAAAGGTCAGACTTATCTTTTATAAGGAGGACGAATGAATGGATTTACAAAAATTTACACAACAAGTCCAGCAAACAATTGCGGACGCACAAAATCTAGCTATTGCATCAGAACATCAAGAAATTGACGTTGCACACGTTTTTAAAGTGTTATTAACAGAAAGCGACTTTGCAAAGCGAGTCTATGATGTAGCGGAAGTTGATACAGATGCACTTCAAAAAGTAATAGAGAATACTTTGGAAAAAATCCCAGTAGTTTCAGGAAGTGGCGTGAATTATGGCCAAGCAATGAGCCAAGCTCTTTTCCAACTAATGAGGGATGCAGAAAAAGAACAACAACAATTAGAAGATGATTTTGTCTCAACAGAACATCTTATCTTAGCTGTTATGGATCAAAAATCGAATCCAATTACAGCCGAACTTAAAAATCAACATAAAGCTAAAAAACAAATTAAAGAAGCAATTTTAAAAATCAGAGGAGGGAAAAGAGTGACTTCTCAAAATGCAGAAGAAAACTATGAAGCTTTAACAAAATATGGTCGTGATTTAGTCGCGGAAGTTAGAAGCGGCAAACTCGATCCAGTAATCGGACGCGATGCAGAAATTCGTAACGTTATCCGAATTTTATCTAGAAAAACAAAAAACAATCCAGTTCTAATAGGTGAACCAGGTGTTGGTAAAACAGCCATTGTCGAAGGATTAGCGCAACGTATCGTTCGAAAAGACGTGCCAGAAGGACTGAAAGATAAAACGATTATCTCACTCGACATTGGTTCCCTTATTGCTGGAGCTAAGTACCGCGGTGAATTTGAAGAACGATTGAAAGCAGTACTCCAAGAAGTAAAACAAAGTGATGGTCAAATTTTACTCTTTATTGATGAAATTCATACGATTGTCGGCGCAGGTAAAACAGACGGCGCAATGGACGCAGGAAATATGTTAAAACCGATGCTTGCCCGCGGAGAACTGCACTGCATCGGTGCAACTACATTGGATGAATATCGCCAATATATCGAAAAAGATGCTGCACTAGAAAGACGTTTCCAAAAAGTGCTTGTCCCAGAACCAACAGTGGAAGATACGGTTTCCATTTTACGCGGGTTAAAAGAACGTTTTGAAATTCATCACGGGGTAAATATTCATGACAATGCTTTAGTTGCAGCTGCGAGTCTTTCTAATCGTTATATTACTGACCGCTTCTTGCCGGACAAAGCAATTGACTTAGTAGATGAAGCATGCGCAACTATTCGTGTCGAAATTGACTCCATGCCAAGTGAACTCGATGAAGTAACTAGAAAAGTAATGCAATTAGAAATTGAGGAAGCAGCACTAAAAGAAGAAAAAGATCCAGCGAGTGAACGCCGTTTAGAAATATTGCAACGCGAGCTGGCTGACTACAAAGAAGAAGCCAACCAAATGAAGTCCAAATGGGAATCCGAGAAAAACGAAATCAGTAAAATTCGTGAGGTCCGGGAGCAAATCGACCATTTACGCCATGAATTAGAAGAAGCAGAAAATAATTATGATTTAAACAAAGCAGCAGAATTACGCCACGGTAGAATCCCGGCTGTGGAAAAAGAATTGCTTGAGTTAGAAGCAGAAAATCGCGAAAAAACAGCACAAGAAGATCGGATTTTACAAGAAGAAGTAACAGAAAATGAAATTGCAGAAATCGTCGGACGTTGGACAGGGATTCCGGTGACTAAATTAGTAGAAGGAGAACGCGAAAAACTGCTTAAATTAGCAGATGTCCTTCATCAAAAAGTAATTGGTCAAGATGATGCCGTCCAATTAGTGAGTGATGCTGTCTTACGAGCTCGTGCAGGAATTAAAGATCCGAAACGCCCAATAGGCTCCTTTATTTTCTTAGGACCAACAGGTGTGGGTAAAACAGAACTTGCTAAAGCACTTGCATTTAATATGTTTGATTCCGAAGATCACATGATTCGAATTGATATGTCTGAATACATGGAGAAACATTCCGTATCAAGACTTGTCGGAGCTCCTCCAGGTTACATTGGTTATGAGGAAGGTGGTCAACTTACTGAAGCTGTAAGACGAAACCCTTATTCGATCGTCCTACTTGATGAAATCGAAAAAGCTCATCCAGATGTATTTAACATACTATTACAAGTACTTGACGATGGACGTATCACAGATTCACAAGGTCGATTAATTGATTTTAAAAATACAGTAATTATTATGACGTCAAATATTGGCTCTAATTTATTACTTGAAAGAACCGAAGAAGGCGAAATTTCACCGGAATTAGAATCAGATGTAATGCAAATTTTACAAAGTGAATTTAAACCAGAATTCTTAAACCGCGTAGATGATATTATTCTATTTAAACCACTAACACTTGCTGATATTAAAGGTATTGTGGAGAAATTAGTAGAAGAACTTCAAATCCGTTTAGCCGACCAAGAAATTACAATCACTATTTCCGATGATGCAAAAGCCTTTATTGCGGAGGAAGCTTATGATCCGGTATACGGAGCACGACCACTTAAACGCTATATTGTGCGTCATGTCGAAACACCACTTGCAAGAGAAATTGTCTCTGGTAAAATCATGCCACATTCATCCGTGGAAATTGATTTAGCAGATAAAGAATTTACTTTTAAAGTCACAGAATAACCTAAAAAAGGTTTGACACTTCACTTGAAAGGGAAAACTTTGGTTGGATTAGTCGTTTAGAAAATAGGCGAAAATGGAAGGATGAGGAAGATGAAATTAGTATTAATTCGTCATGGTCAAAGTGAATGGAACAAATTGAACCTATTTACAGGTTGGCATGATGTGGACTTGTCGCAAGAAGGCGTTGTGGAAGCAATGACAGCAGGAAAAAGAATTAAAGAGGCAGGCTTAGAATTCGATGTTGCCTTCACTTCTGTTTTAACACGAGCTATTAAAACACTTAATTATGTGTTAGAAGAATCTGACCAAATGTGGGTACCAGTTCATAAATCTTGGCGCTTGAACGAACGTCATTACGGCGCACTTCAAGGACTTAATAAACAAGAAACTGCTGAAAAATATGGTGCTGACCAAGTACAAAAATGGCGTAGAAGCTATGACACACTTCCACCATTACTAGAAGAAAACGACGAAAGACAAGCAAAAAATGATCGTCGTTATCAACTCCTTGATACACACGCTATTCCATCAGGTGAAAACTTGAAAGTAACATTAGAACGCGTTATTCCTTATTGGATGGACACAATTGCTCCAGAAATTAAAGAAGGACGACGAGTAGTCATCGCGGCGCATGGTAACAGTTTACGAGCATTAGTGAAATTCCTAGAAGGTATTAGTGATGATGAAATAATGGATTTAGAAATTCCAACAGGCGTACCACTAGTATATGAATTAAACGATGATTTAAAACCAGTAAATAAATATTACTTGGATAAATAAAAAAAGAAGCTCTTTCCATATATTGGAAAGAGCTTCTTTTTTTGAACTACTTCTGAAAAGTCAGTTCTCGCTATCAGAAAGTTGGATGTTTACTTAAAGTCATAAACTTCGCTATCTTTAGGCATCAAGAAAGTGATTAAAATAATGAAGAAGGATAACCCTACTGTTAAAATAATAGCCCGCGTCATATCAAATGATACATATAACATGGAAGAAAGAACGAATTCTGCCATTAAAGAAAGTAAGAATACCCAAAATACAGTCACCACGTAACGCATCCTTACACCCCATTTCATCTATTTCATTATACATTTTAGCACATAAAATTGGATTATCCAATCATATATCATTTGAAAATACGATTATCAAAAAAAGGAAGGAAATGAACTTTAAATGGAGAATAGTAGTGTAAAGGGGTAGATAAGCAATGACATAATATTGTCAAATGTAAACAGGTACACGAGAATCCCCTATACTAGCCATTCTGCTTACTTTATTATAAATCTTTCATCAAAAAATTAGTAGGCTCTCAGAATGAAAATGCTAGAATGAAGAAGGTTAACAGAGACAGAGCCATTTAAATTGGGGGAACTAACTAATTTGGATAGGAAGTGCCAACTGATAATGAAAAAGAAATTCACGCAGATTTTACTAGCAAGCGTCATCGTAAGTTCTACATTAGTACCTTTTGTTCAAGCAGAGGCAGCAGGAACAAACCAAACTACAGTAAGTCAAGCAGGAATGACTTTATCACAACAACAATTTATACAATCAATCGCAAATGATGCACAAGATCTACAAAAAGAAGAAAAAATATTGACAAGTGTCACTTTAGCGCAAGCCATTTTAGAATCCAATTGGGGTAAAAGTGGCTTATCAACTTCAGCTAATAACCTGTTTGGAATTAAAGGAAGCTATGAAGGTAGTTCCGTTTCAATGGGAACGCAAGAATTTAGCAGCGGAAAAGCCTACCACACACAAGCTGATTTCAGAAAGTATCCAGACAAAAAGGCATCTTTAGTCGATCATGCCCAACTTTTTGTTAACGGAGTATCTGGTAATGCAAATCTTTACTCAGCAGTCATCGGAGAAACAAACTATAAGGAAGCTGCATACGCAATTCAAGAAGCAGGTTATGCAACTGATCCAGCATACGCAGAAAAACTCATTTCAACTATTGAAAATTACAATTTGGATCAATATGACCAAATTTACGATACAGTGACATCAACAGAAAACCAATTAGCATATGCAGAAATCAAAAATGCTAGCAATGAAACAATTTGGACAAAACCATATAATACAGAGGGCGCAGAAAAAACAGGTAGTGTCAAAGATTACAAAAATAAAAGCCTTCGAATTTCTCAAAAAGCTGTTACAGAAAAAGGAACATGGTATCAACTTCAAGATCAAGGCAAAACTATTGGATGGGTAAACAGTGATGCTGTAGAAGTTTTTTATACCCCGAAAAATGAAACAAATGTGAAACTAGATAAATATATCACCGATTCGGATCAAAAAATCTATGCTTACCCAGTAGAAGACAATTCAAAAGTAGTTACCAATCTTAATGATTATCTAGGGAAAGAATTAGACATTGACCGTCGTGCAGATGTGAAAAATGAATATTGGTACCGTATTAAATCAGACGATGGAAAAGTAATTGGCTGGTCAAAAGCAGACGGTTTTGCTGAAAACAATCCTAATAAAGCGTTAGAAGTAAAATAAAAAAGTAGCAATCCAATTGCTTAATTGATAGTTCTCTGTTAAAATTAGCACCAGGTCATAAAAATAACCAGGAAAAAATTTATTTTTGCCCTGATGTAGTTTGATATGGAGGAGAACACATGAACGCAGGAATTTTAGGAGTAGGTAAATACGTACCTGAAAAAATAGTAACTAACTTTGATTTAGAAAAAATTATGGATACATCTGATGAGTGGATTCGAACTCGAACTGGTATCGAAGAAAGAAGAATTGCTCGTGATGACGAATATACGCATGATTTAGCATATGAAGCAGCAAAGGTAGCCATTAAGAATGCTGGTCTTACACCAGATGATATCGACTTGTTTATCGTTGCAACTGTTACACAAGAAGCGACATTTCCTTCAGTTGCTAATATTATCCAAGACCGTTTAGGAGCGAAAAATGCTGCCGGTATGGACGTTGAGGCAGCTTGTGCTGGTTTTACTTTTGGAGTAGTGACTGCAGCACAATTCATTAAAACAGGTGCATATAAAAATATCGTAGTTGTCGGTGCGGATAAATTATCTAAAATCACTAACTGGGATGATCGCACAACAGCCGTATTATTCGGTGATGGAGCAGGTGCTGTAGTTATGGGGCCAGTTTCTGATGATCATGGTTTACTTTCATTTGACTTAGGTTCAGATGGATCAGGTGGTAAATACTTGAATTTAGATGAAAATAAAAAGATTTATATGAATGGTCGTGAAGTGTTCCGTTTTGCAGTTCGCCAAATGGGAGAAGCTTCACTACGAGTACTTGAACGTGCTGGTCTTGAGAAAGAAGACTTGGACTTACTAATTCCTCACCAAGCAAATATTCGTATCATGGAAGCTTCTCGTGAGCGTTTGAATTTACCAGAAGAAAAACTGATGAAAACAGTACACAAATATGGTAATACTTCATCCTCTTCAATCGCACTTGCGCTAGTTGATGCAGTGGAAGAAGGACGTATTAAAGATAATGATAACGTTCTGCTTGTAGGCTTTGGCGGCGGACTAACATGGGGCGCCCTAATCATTCGTTGGGGTAAGTAAGCAACAAATTAAACAAGGAAAGTTGCCCTAACACTTATTTTAGTTAGGACAACTTTCCTTTATTTATGTTATAATGGAGCAGGCTTTTGGTTTATTTGTTTGTGCACTATTATTAATTTTAAATAAAGCCTTAACTTTATACTAGCTGCTGTCATTAGACAGAAGTTGTTTTTTATGAATTGAAAAATAAGGAGATGAGTAAATGGATAAGAGAAGAGTAGTTGTTACTGGTGTTGGAGCTGTTACACCTATTGGAAACGATGCGGAAACTTCTTGGGAAAACGCAAAAAAAGGTGTTAATGGTGTTGCAAAAATGACAAGACTTAATCCGGATGACTTTCCGGTTAAAATTGCAGCAGAGTTAAAAGATTTTGATGTAGAAAAATATCTAGAGAAAAAAGAAGCTCGTAAAATGGACCGTTTTACGCATTATGCAATTGCAAGTGCTGAAATGGCTGTACAAGACTCTGGTTTAGTTATTGATGATTCCAATGCAAACCGCGTTGGTGTTTGGATTGGTTCAGGAATTGGCGGAATGGAAACTTTCGAAACACAATATGAAATTTTCTTAAATCGTGGACATCGTCGAGTTAGTCCGTTTTTCGTACCTATGATGATTCCAGATATGGGTTCAGGCCAAGTTTCTATTCGTTTTGGAGCTAAAGGCATTAACTCTACAACAGTTACAGCTTGTGCAACAGCAACAAACTCAATCGGCGACGCGTTTAAAGTTATTGAGCGTGGGGATGCTGATGCAATGATTACTGGTGGAGCAGAAGCACCAATCACTAAAATGTCACTTGCAGGATTTACTGCTAATAAAGCTTTGTCATTAAATCCAGATCCAGAAACTGCTTGTCGTCCATTTGATAAAGACCGTGATGGTTTTATTATTGGCGAAGGAGCAGGTATCGTTATTTTAGAAGAATACGAACATGCAAAAGCACGTGGGGCAAAAATTTACGCTGAAATCGTTGGTTACGGTGCAACAGGAGATGCTTACCACATTACTGCTCCAGCACCAAACGGTGAAGGTGCTGCTCGCGCAATGAAAATGGCGATTGATGATGCTGGGCTTACTCCTGATAAAGTAGATTACATTAATGCCCACGGAACAAGTACACCATACAATGATGAATACGAAACACAAGCTATTAAAACTGTCTTTGGAGAGCATGCGAAAAAATTAGCGATTAGTTCTACTAAGTCAATGACAGGACATACTTTAGGTGCGTCTGGCGGGATAGAAGCTATTTTCGCGCTTTTGACTATTCGTGATAATATTATTGCACCAACGATTCATTTGAAAAACCAAGATGAAGTTTGTGACTTGGATTATGTTCCAAATGAAGCACGTGAAGCAAATGTAAATGTTGTAATTTCTAACTCTTTTGGCTTTGGTGGTCATAATGCGACTTTAGTATTTAAAAGAATAGAAGGCTAAAATATAATCAAAAGCCTTACCTCTAAAAATGAGGTAAGGCTTTTTTTGAGCAAAAAACTAGCTTTCATTACTATAATTGGTTACAATTAAATTGCACACAACTTAAAAGGAGGAGAACATGTTGGACACGAATACACGCATATTAGAAGAACAACTGTGTTTTTCTGTTTACAATGCATCCAAACAATTTACTAAACTTTATCGTGAAGCTTTAGAGCCGTTTCAATTAACCTATCCACAATATATTGCTTTGCTTGTTCTATGGGAAGTTGAAGAACAAACTGTATCAGAACTTGGAAAGAGGTTGGCTTTAGATAGTGGAACTTTAACACCAATGTTAAAACGAATGGAGCATTTAGGATATGTTACACGGAGTCGTCATCCGGAAGACGAGCGCCGCGTTTATATTCGCCTAACAGAAAAAGCAATAAAAATACAACCTGACGTATTAAAAAGCGTGGACAACTGCCTTCAATTACTCGATTTTGCAGAATTAGACTACACACAATTACTTATCAAAATACAATCGTTAACAAAACAATTAGGAGGAATAGAAAATGAAAAAATTATATGAAACAACAGTCATTAATACAGGTGGAAGAAGTGGTGAAGTTCATTCGCCAGACAACGTATTTTACTTTGATATTTCTGCGCCAACAGAACTTGGTGGAGACGGCGGCGGTGGAACAAACCCTGAACAACTATTTGCGGCTGGATACGGAGCTTGTTTCAATAGCGCGTTAGAATTAGTTCTAGGAAAAGCTGGGATTGAAGCAAAGAGCACAGTAACAGCAACTGTCAGCTTATATAGTGATCCAGAAGACAACGGATTTAAAATTGGTGTCGTATTAGAAGGAACTATCGAAGGCCAAGACAAAGAAAAAACAGAAGCTCTACTAAAAAAAGCACATGAAGTATGTCCATATTCTAAAGCAACTCGTGGTAACATCGATGTGGAAATTAAAGTAGGTTAATGATTAAATAAAAAAAGCCGATGACTTAGATTAACTAGGTCATTGGCTTTTTTTATATTATTTTCTGCGTTTACGGCCAAGCCCAACGCCATTTTCCATTTTCTTCAATGTTTTATTAGCCACGCGAGCTGCTTTTTCTGCTCCTGCATCTAATATAGTGTCCAGCTCCTCAGATTTGAGATAAGCATAGTATCTTTCTTGAATTGGCTCAAGTTCAGAAACAACTAATTCAGCTAAATCTGTTTTGAAATCACCATAGCCTTTTCCAACATATTTTTCTTCTATACTAGCAATTGTTTCGCCGGTAATAACCGAATAGATAGTTAGCAAATTAGATACGCCGGGCTTTTCTTCTTTATTATATTCAATAATACCACTAGAATCGGTCACAGCGCTTTTGATTTTTTTTCTAATAGTTGCTGGTGGATCAAGTAAAAAGATAGCATTTTTCAAATTGGCATCAGATTTACTCATTTTTTTCGTTGGATCTTGTAAGGACATTACTCGTGCGCCTTGTTTAGGAATGAATACTTCTGGCATCGTGAAAATATCTGCATGCTTTTTATTAAATCGTTCAGCTAAGTCGCGAGTTAATTCGATATGTTGTTTTTGATCCTCACCAACTGGAACTAAATCTGTTTGATAAAGTAAAATATCAGCAGCCATTAATGGTGGATAGGTTAATAGTCCGGCGCTCACTCCTGCTTTACCAGCTGATTTGTCTTTAAATTGTGTCATACGCTCCAATTCACCAATATAGACGTTACATTGTAAAATCCATGCCGCTTGCGCATGTGCCGCCACTTCAGATTGAATAAATAGAGTGGATTTTTCAGGATCCAGTCCAACTGCTAAATAAAGAGCTGCTAAACTTCTTGTTTGCTCGCGAAGTTTTAATCTATCTTGTGGAACCGTAATAGCATGTTCGTCAACGATACAATAAAAACATTCATATTCATCTTGAAACTGCCCAAACTGTTTTAAAGCCCCAATATAATTTCCTAAAGTTAATTGTCCACTAGGTTGAATTCCGGAAAATATTACTTTTTTCATGATTATTCCTCCAATTTTTTCACTGATTGCGAAAATAAAAAACCGTCCATCCCAACATATAAATGTTAGGGACGAACGGTTATCCGCGGTGCCACCCTAAGTACCTAAAAAGGCTCTTAGCAATAGAAAGTTTCTATTAAAGAAGTAACGGTCTTTAGCCGCTGTTCGCTACTCGCTTTCACAAACAGTCCTTAGAAGTCCATTCGATTTTGCGCTTTATCTGTTTCCACCAACCACAGACTCTCTATTATAAAGCAACAAAATGTACTAATCTTCCTATTAACGCATCAGTTATATTACTTTCATTCTATCAGTTTACAAAACGGCTTGTCAATCACAAAAACATACATAAAATACTAGTCAACATAACAAAAATGGAACTAAACAAAATTCCGGCGTATTGCAGGCCGACTAATTCAGATAAAGGCATATCTGAAAACTCATTTTCTTCTTCTCGTTTAATTTTGCGAGAAATACTTCGAAAACCATTATGAACCCGGTCTAAAAACCCACTTCTCATAATATAAACAAACAATCCAATTAGTAGTGAGATAAGCGCTACCATAAAGGAAATATCCACATAGTTGCTTAAACTAACAGTCTGATTTTTTCCGAAGAGTAAAATACCAAAAATAATAGCTTCTTGAATAAGTGTATAAATAGTAATTCGTAAAAACATTTCTTCACCTCTAATTAAAATTCATAATTCACTCTATCACAATTTGCATAGAAAGACTATATGATAGAAGGAAGCTATCATCCAATGTTAGAAATTTGTCCGTTTTTAGTAAAATATTCCGCCAAGTGTCTTTACAGATTATTAACAGAAAAATCCCTTTATATCAACGTTTTTCGAATTTATTACAAAATTTAATTAAATTTTTGATATTTTTATCTAGACAACAGCTCAAAAAAAGTATATAAATATAATAATCCTTTAAATTTTAAAGGGGTTCGATATTTTCTTTTATACAAAAAAGATAACTTCTTCCAGTTTTAACTTAATTGGCAAAGTTCATCGTAAATTTATCAATTTAAATGGTTATGTTTTCTGAAAACTTAATCAAAAGGTTTAGCAAAGTATACATAATTAATTCGATTTATTGCAAAATAGAGGATTGCGTAACACTTTCTGTTCAGAGTTTTCACGCAATTTCAATTTTGCCTTAATATTTTAATAACTTGTATCTTTCATCCTTGTTTTCATTTATCTTGTAAAAATAATTTACAAAGCCAGAATTCTTAGAGTATAATAGGTATCGAAACAATTTTTCAGAAAAATAAAAAAGGGAGGTCTACTTAGTGAAAAAATCTAAATTATTTCTTACACTTGGATTAACACTATTACTAAGCTTAGTCTTGGTAGCATGCGGAGGCGGATCAGATTCCAAATCCGACAAAAAAGGCTCAGATTCAGGAAAAGCTTCAGGAGAGCAAGTACTTAACTTGACAGAAAGCGCACTAATTCCTTCTGCAGACAGCACAAAAGCGGATGACCAAGTTGGTTTGAACGTTGTAAACCAAACAAACGAAGGTCTATATGCGCTTGACAAAGATGGTATTCCTGCCATTGCCGGTGCTGCTGAAGAGCCAAAAATTAGCGATGACAAAACAGTTTATACTATCAAACTTCGTGAAGATGCAAAATGGTCAAACGGAGACCCTGTAACTGCAAATGACTATGTTTACTCATGGCGTCGTGCAGTTGACCCTAACACTGCTGCAACATATTCTTACCTATTTGATGCAATCAAAAACGGTGGAGATATCGTAGCTGGCAAGAAAAAACCTGAAGAATTAGGAATTAAAGCAGTAGATGATTATACTTTAGAAGTTACTCTTTCTAAACCAACTGCTTACATTAACTCACTATTCGCATTCCCAACTTTCTTCCCACTTAACGAAAAATTCGTTACGGAAAAAGGCGAAAAATATGCACAAAATAGTGATAACATGTTATTCAATGGACCTTTCGAGTTGAAAGATTGGACTGGAACAAACAAAAAATGGACTTACGTAAAAAATGATAAATATTGGGATAAAGATAAAGTTAAGTTGAAACAAATCAACGTACAAGTTGTTCAAGACTCCGGTACTGGACTTAACTTATACAACACTGACAAAGTTGACCGTACTGTATTGAGTGCAGACTATGCTGCTCAAAACAAAAACAATAAAGACTATGTTACAGTGAATGATTCTTCTACTTTCTATATTAAATTTAACCAAAAACGTGCTGGCAAAGACACAGTATTTGCTAACAAAAACATCCGTAAAGCTATAGCTCTTGCGATTGACAAACAATCGTATACTGATACAGTTCTTAAAAACGGATCTAAACCTGCAAACAATCTTGTACCAGAAGGTTTCACTTTTGACCCAGGTAACAAAGAAGATTATACAAAAGAATCTGGCAAACATTTAGAATATGATGTAAAAGAAGCTCAAAAAGCATGGAAAGCTGGTTTGAAAGAATTAGGAGTTAACGAAATTACAGTTGAATTCACTAGTGATGATACTGAAAATGCGAGAAAATCTTCTGAATTCATTCAAGACCAACTACAAAAGAACTTAGATGGTCTTACAGTTAAACTTAAAAACGTACCATTCAAAGTTCGTTTACAAAATGACCAAAACCAAGATTACGATTTCTCTATGAGCGGCTGGGGTCCTGACTATCAAGATCCATCTACTTTCTTAGATCTATTCGTAACTGATGGTGCACAAAACAGAATGAGTTATTCTAACAAAGACTACGACAAGATTTTAAATGATGCTTCTGTAACTTATGCAGCTGACGATCAAAAACGTTGGGATGAAATGGTTAAAGCAGAAAAAATCCTTCTTACGGATGATGTAGCTATTCAACCACTTTATCAACGTTCTACTGCATACCTACAAAAAGACTACATTAAAAACTTGCAAAAAAATCCATTTGGTCCAGATTACACTTACAAAGAAACATACTTGACTAAATAAAATATTAGTCTTTAAGAAATGCTTGACGGAAAGAGAGAGTATATTTCGATATGCTCTCTCCTTTTGCTGATGATTTTCATGTGTTATAATTAAAAATTAAAGTATCCTTTTCTAGTCTTCTAGAAACCTAACATTCGAAAAATGAAGTTTTTTTCCTAACTAATTTGCACTAATGCAATAAAAGTTTAGAAATGTAGAAAAAGGCTCACTAAACTTGCGAATTTGGTTAGGAATAACTTTTTTTATATATTAATTAAAACTGGGAGGTGTAGAGATAGATGGTTAAATATACGTTAAAAAGAGTATTATATATGCTTATAACGTTATTCATCATTGCTTCGGTTACGTTTGTTCTTATGAAATTCTTACCTGGTACGCCTTACCGTAATCAGGAGAAACTATCTGACGAACAAATTCACATGATGAATGAAAAATATGGACTAAATGATTCAATTCCAGTCCAATACTTTAATTATATGACAGGTTTGGTAAAAGGTGACTTAGGTGTTTCCTTCCAACTTGATAATAGACCAGTGTCTGAGATTTTAAGTGCACTGATTGGTCCATCTGTCCAATTAGCACTCGAGGCAATGGCTTTTGGTGTTATTTTTGGTATTTTACTAGGGGTAATAGCGGCCATGTATCAGAATAGGTGGCCGGATTATACGAGTACATTTATAGCAATATTAGGTAAGTCAGTTCCATCTTTCGTATTTGCGACTGTTTTACAATACTGGCTTGGAGCAAAACTTCAAATTTTCCCAGTAGCAGGTTGGGGGACGTTTGCAGATACTATTCTGCCAGCATTCGCACTTGCGATGTTCCCACTTGCAACGGCAGCTCGTTTCATGAGAACAGAGTTAATTGATGTATTCGCATCTGACTATGTTCTACTTGCCAAAGCGAAAGGGAATAGTAGAACGGAAGTAGCAGTTAAACATGCGATTCGTAATGCACTTATTCCTTTAATTACAGTTTTAGGACCATTATCAGTCGCACTGATGACTGGTTCCCTAGTTATTGAAAATATTTATA
Organism: Listeria monocytogenes; assembly: GCF_900187225.1. GTDB lineage: Bacteria > Bacillota > Bacilli > Lactobacillales > Listeriaceae > Listeria > Listeria monocytogenes. Next base: position 2,241,921 of record NZ_LT906436.1, on the reverse strand, counting down.
GTATTCCTGGTATCGGTAGCCAATTCGTTTCTTCTATTCAAACAAATGACTATCCAGTTATTATGGGAACTACAATTTTATTTGCTGTCATGTTGGTATTTGTTATCTTGGTAGTGGATATTCTTTACGGATTGATTGATCCTCGAATCCGTGTGTCTGGAGGTAGAAAATAATGGCAGAACATAAAATTGCAAAAGAAAGATTTCAGCCAGCGCACATTCTGGATGCGGAAGCAGAGAAAATTAATCGTCCAAGTTTAACTTTCTTGCAAGACTCTTGGCTTCGTATTCGTAAAAATAAAGCGGCTTTAGTTTCTCTAATTGTATTAGCACTTGTTATTATTATGGCAATTGTTGGCCCTTATTTATCACAAAATCTAGGACCAGAACATAATATTAACCGACAAATTACTGAAAATGCGAGTCTTCCTCCAAAAGTTCAAGGCTTTGAAAATATGCCTTTCTGGAATGGTCATCAATCTATTGGTGGAGAAGACGTTGATATTTATAAACAAAATAATATTAAAGAGGGTACTTACTATTGGTTAGGTAGTGATACGCTTGGACGTGACCAATTTGCTCGTATTTGGGCTGGTACACGTGTATCTCTTATTATTGCTGTTGTAGCAGCGCTTTGTGACCTTGTAATTGGGGTTGCTTATGGTTTGATTTCCGGTTATGTTGGAGGTCGTGTAGATAATTTCATGCAACGTGTATTAGAGGTTATTGGTGCAATTCCAAACTTAGTTGTGGTTATTTTAATGATGTTAATACTCGAACCAGGTATTGTATCTATTATCATAGCAATCGCAATGACGAGTTGGATAACGATGGCCCGGGTAGTCAGGGGACAAGTTTTAAAACTTAAAAACCAAGAATTTGTTATGGCTTCCATGACTTTAGGGGAATCTACTCCAAAAATTCTTATAAAACATTTAATACCAAATATTTCTGGGATTATTATCATTAACATCATGTTTAGTATTCCTAGTGCGATTTTCTTTGAAGCCTTTTTAAGCTTTATTGGGCTTGGTCTTCCAGCGCCAGCAGCGTCTCTTGGTGTCTTGGTAAATGATGGATATAAAACATTACAAGTATTGCCATATATGATTCTGTATCCATGTATTGTACTTTGTATCATCATGATTGCATTTAACTTAATTGCAGATGGCTTGCGTGATGCCTTTGATCCTAAAATGCGCGATTAAAAGAGAGGTGAGGAAAAATGGAAAAGCTATTAGAAGTTAAAGATTTAAATATTTCATTCCACACATATGCCGGAGAAGTAAAGGCGATTCGTGGAGTTAATTTTGACTTATATAAAGGGGAAACCTTAGCGATTGTTGGCGAATCTGGTTCAGGTAAATCAGTAACGACAAAATCGATTATGCGTTTACTTCCAGAAGGTAACTCAGAAATAAAAAGTGGCCAAATTTTATTTAACGGAATGGATATCGCTAAAGCTCACGAAAAACAAATGCAAAAAATTCGTGGGAAAGATATAGCTATGATTTTCCAAGATCCAATGACATCATTAAATCCTACGATGACAATTGGTAAACAAATTTCTGAACCACTTATTAAGCACCAAAAAATCAGTAAACATGAAGCACATAAAACAGCGCTTCGTTTGCTTCAATTAGTTGGTATTGCCAATGCAGAAGAACGAATTAAACAATATCCTCACCAATTTTCTGGTGGGATGCGTCAACGGGTTGTTATCGCGATTTCACTTGCATGTAACCCACAAATTCTTATTGCAGATGAGCCAACAACAGCGCTAGATGTAACTATCCAAGCGCAAATTTTAGATTTAATGAAGGACTTACAGAAAAAAATTGATACGTCGATTATCTTTATTACCCATGATCTTGGTGTTGTAGCAAACGTTGCAGACCGTGTAGCTGTTATGTACGGTGGTAAAATTGTTGAAATCGGGACAGTTGATGAAATTTTCTATAATCCACAACATCCTTATACATGGGGATTAATTAGTTCTATGCCTACTTTGGATACAGCTGATGAAGAATTATTTGTTATTCCTGGTACGCCGCCTGATTTACTTCATCCTCCAAAAGGGGACGCATTTGCTGCACGTAATAAATACGCAATGCAAATTGACCTTGAAGAAGAGCCACCACTATTTAAGGTGTCTGATACACATTATGCGGCTACATGGTTGCTTCATCCTGATGCACCTGAAGTAACGCCTCCTGATGCTGTATTACGCCGCCAAGAGCAGTTTGCGGAACTTCATCCTGGCATGCAAGCTGTCCATGCGAAAGGGGTAGAGGTAGAATGACTGAACAAAGAGAAAAATTATTAGAAATTCATAATCTAAAGCAATACTTTAACAAAGGTACTGCAAGTGAAGTACGTGCTGTTGATGATATTTCTTTTGATATTTATAAAGGTGAAACACTTGGTTTAGTAGGTGAATCTGGTTGTGGTAAATCTACAACTGGACGTACTATCATTCGTTTATACGATGCAACTGGTGGAGAAGTTATTTATAACGGTAAAGATGTGCACGCACGTAAAAGCCGTAAAGAAATGCTTGAATTCCGTCGTAAAATGCAAATGATTTTCCAAGATCCATACGCGTCTTTAAATCCACGTATGAAAGTTAAAGATATCATTGCTGAAGGTATTCGTATTCATGGCCTTGCTAAAACGCCTGAAGAAACGAATAAACAAGTATACGATTTGTTAGAAACAGTTGGATTAAGTAAAGAACATGCTGGTCGTTACCCACATGAGTTTTCCGGCGGTCAACGTCAACGTATTGGTATCGCTCGTGCGCTTGCTGTTCAACCAGAATTTATTATTGCCGATGAGCCTATTTCCGCTCTAGATGTATCTATCCAAGCGCAAGTAGTAAACTTATTACGTCAATTACAAAAAGAAAAAAATCTAACTTACCTATTCATTGCCCATGATTTATCAATGGTTAAGTACATTAGTGATCGTATTGGTGTAATGTACTTCGGTAAATTAGTAGAGTTAGCGCCTGCCAATGATTTATATCATGCACCGCTACACCCTTATACGGAATCACTTTTATCCGCGATTCCTTTGCCAGATCCAAATTATGAACGTACTCGTGTGCGTAAAACATATGATCCGACGTCTCATAACTATAAAGATGGCGATGAAATTAAAATGCGCGAGATTGCTCCTGGACATTTTGTTTATTGTTCAGAAGAAGAAGAAGTTATGTATAAAGAAAAGCATGCTAAGTTAACTGCTGAAGCTGCTGCGAAATAAAATGAAAACATCAATCAGAGTTAAATTTGGTTGATGTTTTTTCTTAAAATTAAAATTCTCATGAAATTCTCATAAAAAAGCTATTTTTTTCATGTGATTTTAGTTTAAACAAGTTATAGTAGGGGTATCATATACATAACGGCTTGCTAACAATGGTTTTACATATTTGGAAAGAAAATTTTTGAAAATAGTATATGGAATTTCACAAAATTAGTGTATAATGAAGTGTAAGTTCTTTAATGAATTTTCCAAATAGAGATATTGCTAGAATTTCGTTATATGAATGAAACAATACCCGATAAGGAGTGTGAATGTCTAATGGTAACGTTATACACTTCACCTAGTTGCACATCTTGCCGAAAAGCTCGTGCATGGTTGGAAGAACATGATATCCCTTATAAGGAAAGAAACATTTTTTCTGAGCCACTTAGTTTGGATGAAATTAAAGAAATTCTTCGTATGACTGAGGATGGTACAGATGAAATTATTTCCACTCGTTCAAAAACGTTCCAAAAGTTGAACGTGGATTTAGATAGTCTTCCTTTGCAACAACTATTTGAATTAATCCAGAAAAACCCTGGCTTATTAAGACGTCCTATCATTATTGATGAAAAACGTTTGCAAGTTGGGTACAATGAAGATGAAATTCGCCGTTTCTTACCGCGCCGTGTACGTACGTATCAACTACGTGAAGCGCAAAAAATGGTTAACTAAGATTGATAAAAGTGGTTGCCAAGGATTCCATTCAATTGGATTCTTGGCGCTTTTTTTGTAGTTTAAGTAAATGTTCTTGAAATTTTTTCGCTTTTCAGCTAAGATAAGATTCCACCTAGTAAATTGAAGGAAAAATGGTGGTACTATTTCTTAATATGAGCTACAATGAATTTAACCAATTAAGTTTTACCCTTCATTGTCAATGACTAAGAAGGAAGGGAGAGTGTGACGATGGAAATTGAACGAATTAATGAGGATACAATCAAGTTTTATATCTCTTATCTGGATTTGGAAGAGCGAGGTTTTAACCAAGAAGATGTTTGGTATGATCGCGAGAAAAGTGAAGAACTTTTCTGGGATATGATGGATGAGCTGAAATATGAAGAAGAGTTCTCTCCGGAAGGTCCGCTCTGGATACAAGTCCAAGCCTTAAAACATGGTTTAGAAGTATTCGTAACAAAAGCTACAATTGGTGGAAAAGGCGAAGATGGCTTCGATGTCACGCTTAGCTCGCCAGATGAGCTTGCAGAAGAAAAAATCGAAAAACTACTCGAAGAAAACTTCAATCCAGTGAAGAAAGAAGCACTTGGAGAAGATGATACGCTAGAGTTTATTTTAGAGTTCCGTGATTTTGAAGATGCTATTTCTCTTTCACGAGCAACAGGACTTGAAAATTTAGTAACTAAGCTATACTCGTATCAAGGAAAGTATTATTTGAATGTAGAATTTCCTGAGAATAAATATGATGAATCTAACATTGACAATGCCGTTAGTATTTTGCTTGAGTACGGTTTAGAGTCGAATTTAACTGGTTATATGCTAGCTGAGTACGGAAAAGTAATCTTTGACGTTCCTGCATTAAAGCAAATTAGAAAACACTTCTAAAACATTATTTTAAAGACCCGTATGTGCTGAAAAATAGCCAAACGGGTCTTTTTTGTGATTTTAAAAATAAGAAAGGAATTTGGATGCTCCTTGGCGAATAATAATATTAAAGAGCTAATAGGAGAGTGATAATTATTTTTACAGCCAGAAATAACATTGGAGAAACTTTTACTATTACTAAGATGAATGTGGAACGAATCAAGCAAGAAGAAAGACTGTTTTGTAAATCGTGTGCAAGCCCAGTAATGATAAAAGCAGGACAGATAAAAATACCGCACTTTGCCCACGAGAAGACAATGAAGTGTGCGTTTGCTTCTGAAGGAGAAAGTGAGGAACATTTAGCCGCTAAAAAGCAAATCATGGCCTGGTTTTGTTATCAGCGTATCCCTGTTGAAATAGAAAGTTACTTTCCGGAAATTAATCGACAAGCAGATATTTTTGTGAATGGGAAGACAGTAATTGAATTTCAGCGTTCTTCTATTTCAATTAGTGAAATGATTCAACGCACAATGGACTACTTATCAATTGGCTTGGAAGTTCACTGGATACTCGGGCAAGTAGTTAAGAAGGAGAAGGGGCGTATTTGTCTTTCTGCATTCCAACAAGCCTTTATTCAATCTGATAAGAAATTGGGTTATCATTTTTGGCACTATTCTGCTAAGCGTGAAATTTGCACGCTTTATTATCATCTAACATTTGAAAAAGGGAATCGTTTTTTCGCAAGCGAAATGAAGTTTTCTATGAAGTCGCCTTTGAGGGAATGGAATAAGAAGTTAGCTAGAATTATTTCGCGTCACGCCTACATTAAACGAGATAGGGAAATAGAAAGACAAAAGATTTGTTTTTACTATGCTAAATATAAAAAACATGGCCAGTTTATGCAAAAATTATTTAATGCAGGTTATTATTTACACTATTTACCGAAAGAAATTGGGGTGGATGTAGAAGAACAATTTTTAGTTTTGACACCTGCTGTTGAATGGCAATTTGATTTGTGGGAAAAGTTTTTTAAAGGTCTAGAGAAGGGGGATACCTTTAGTGTGGAAAGTTTTTTAGAGAGTTTCAAATCAGTTGTAAGTCAGATATTAACTATTTGGTTATCTCCAAATGAAAGTTTGAAGTTAGGAAAGTCATATCTTTCTTATTTAATTGGTGAAGGGGTGTTATCTACCATACCAGATAATCGATATCGTGTGAAACGGAAAATGGCTTTTACTAATACTCGAGCAGCACATATATAATCATCTGTTTTGCTTTTTTAGTTATTTTGGCTCATAATAAAAACAAAATGACTATGGTTGGGGGTTTTAATATTGAGTAAAACAAATGCATTACCTTTAAGAGAAGAAGTACCAGAAAATCTAACTTGGGATTTAACTACGATATATCCAAATGATGAAGCTTGGGAACAAGCATTTACAGATTTGCAAAAAATCACAGAAGAAAGCGAGCAATTTAAAGGTCGTTTATCGGAAAGTAGCCAAACACTTTATGAAGCACTTCAATTTCGAGATAAAGCATATGATTTGATTAGTAACTTATATGTATATGCTCATTTGAAAATGGACCAAGATACAGCTAATGCGAAATATCAAGGTTTACATAGTCGTGCAGGAAGCCTAGTTACAAAGCTAATGTCTGCACTCTCTTACTATGACCCAGAAATTTTAGCTATGGATGAAAATGTTCTAAAACAATTTTTAGATGAGAATAAAGATTTACAATTATATGATCATTTGTTGGAAGAGTTAAATTTAAGTCGACCTTATATTTTGAGTGAGAAGGAAGAGGCTTTACTAGCTAATGCAGGTGAAGTGCTTGGAAGTTCGTCCAATACTTTTAATACCTTGAATAATGCTGATATGAAGTTTCCAACTATTAAAGATGAAAATGGGGAAGATATCGAAATTACTCATGGCCGTTTTGGGAAATTGTTAGAAAGTAATGATCCACGAGTGCGTCGTGATGCATTTCATGGTGTGTATTCAGTTTATGAAGGATTAAAAAACACATTAGCATCTACTTTAAATGGACAAGTGAAAAAATCTAATTTTTATGCTTCTACGCGAGGGTATACATCGGCTCGTGAAGCGGCTCTCTCTGGTAATCATATTCCTGAAACAGTATATGACTCATTGTTGAAATCAGTGAATGCTAATGCAAGTTTGCTTCATCGTTATGTGAAGTTACGTAAGGAATTACTTGGCTTAGAAGAATTGCATATGTATGACCTTTATACGCCACTTTCTGATGATGTTAATTTGGAGTTCACTTATGAGGAAGCAAAAGAACTCGTGCTTGAGGCGCTGAAACCACTTGGTGATGAATATCAAGCGATTTTAAAAGAGGCATTTGATAGTCGTTGGATTGATGTGATGGAAAATAAAGGGAAACGTAGTGGAGCCTATTCTTCTGGTTCATATAGTACGAATCCTTATATTTTACTCAATTGGCAAGATAATATTAATAATGTTTACACGCTTGCACATGAATTAGGACATAGTGTGCATAGTTATTATACAAGAAAAAATCAACCATTTGTTTATGGTGATTATTCGATTTTCTTAGCGGAGGTTGCTTCGACTACGAATGAAAATTTACTAACTGATTATCTGCTTAAGAAATATGATGATCCAAAAGTTCGTGCATACTTGTTGAATCACTATTTGGATGGATTCAAGGGTACTGTATTCCGTCAAACGCAATTTGCTGAATTTGAACATGCCATTCATCAAGCGGATCAACAAGGAGTGGCTTTGACTGCGGATTTCTTGACGGAAACATATTTTGATATTAACAAGAAATATTACGGAGAAGCGATGGTTTATGATGCTGAAATTGGTTATGAATGGTCTCGGATTCCGCATTTTTATATGAATTATTATGTGTTCCAATATGCGACTGGTTTTTCAGCAGCATCTGCATTAAGTGCGAAAATTTTAACAGAAGGTCAAGATGCTGTAACAGCCTATATTGATTTCTTGAAAGCAGGAAGTTCGGATTATCCTATCGATGTGTTGAAAAAAGCAGGTGTCGATATGGCGACCCCTAATCCCGTAGATGATGCATTAAAGGTATTTGAACAAAGATTGGATGAATTGGAAGAGCTGGTTAAATAACACATTGTGAAATTTACTAAAAAAAGACACAGTAGCAATAATGGCTGCGTGTCTTTTTTTTCGTATGAATAAGTGGTGTCAGTATTCATGGAATAAACAAATAAAAATAGGTATGTGAACTATTGAATTATAAGCGTTTATATGGTATATTATAACCGTGAAATAAATCACAAACAAATACCCCCTTTATTTGATTGTGTGAATTTCTCCTTTTGATTGCGCTGTAAGAAGCCGTGGCATTTTGCTACGGCTTTTTACGTTATTACGATACTAACTCAGAATTAAAGGAGGACTAAAGATGGAATTTGAAGATGAAAGATTACTACGAGAAGTTCTTCTTTTTGCCAGAAGTGTGGATACGAAAATTAATGATATGTCGCTTGAGGTCATTGATTTTGGGAATTTGCGGGACTATACAAAAAATGAAGTGTTATTAACTCTTTATTGGTTAGAGGAGAATGGTTTTTTAATTAGAAATAATAATATTGCAGAAAAACGATATACTTTAACGTTAAAAGGGGAACTATTATATGATCGCTTTTCTCAAATAGAAGAGTAATAGGAAATAATTATTATCCATGGATAGGAGTTGCTATTCATGGTTTTTTTGAGTATTTAATTAGTAAAAAAACAATCTGTTGTTGACAATGATAATCATTATCAATTAAAATGATAATTAACGTATACTTTTACATAAACTTTTACTCCACTTGTGTTTGTGGGGGTTTTTTATAAATAGTAGTTTTTATTAAAGAAGGGAGATTTAAGAATGAAGAAAGTTTTAGTTTTTGCTGCTTTTATCGTTTTATTCAGTTTTTCGTTTCTTTCTACTGGATTAACGGCACAAGCCGCACTTAAGGATGGAACCTATTCGGTTGATTATACGGTGATACAAGGGGATAGTGATTCCGCATCTATGGCGAATGACTATTTTGATAAACCTGCAACGGTAACAGTAAATGGGGGGAAATCAACTGTTAGCTTGCAAGTGAACCATAGTAAGTGGATTACGGGCCTATGGGTTGAAGGGAACGCGGTTAGTGTGACTTCGAAAAATGCATCAAGTGACACTAGAAAAGTTTCGTTTCCTGTGTCGACTTTAAGCAATCCTGTTAATGCGAAAATTAAAGTGGATATTGATGATGACGACTTGAATTATCATCATGAATATCAAATCAAGTTACGTTTCGATGAAGGATCTGCAAAAGCATTAGCTGGATCGGTGAAATCTTCTGATAATAATACAACAACACCCGCAACAAAGAGTGATTCAAGTAATAAAGTAACAAATCCAAAGTCTAGTGATTCTAGCCAAATGTTTTTATACGGAATTATTTTTGTTGCAACTGGGGCAGGGTTAATTTTACTTAAAAGACGTGCGATTTTTAAATAAAAAGGGGGATTATAATGAAGAAATTATGGAAAAAAGGCTTAGTAGCTTTCTTAGCTTTGACACTTATTTTTCAATTGATACCTGGATTTGCCAGCGCGGCTGATTCTCGTCTGAAAGATGGCGGGGAATACCAAGTTCAAGTGAATTTTTATAAAGATAATACTGGTAAGACAACGAAAGAATCTTCAGAAGCAGATAAATATATTGACCATACAGCAACGATTAAAGTGGAAAATGGTCAACCTTATATGTACTTAACAATTACAAATAGTACTTGGTGGCAAACAATGGCGATTTCAAAAAATGGAACTCGTCCTGAAAAACCCGCACAAGCGGATGTTTACCAAGACCGTTATGAAGATGTTCAAACAGTGAGCACTGATGCAGCAAAAGATACGCGTGTAGAGAAATTCAAGCTTAGTTCTTTAGATGATGTTATTTTCTCCTATATGCATATTAAGGTAGATGCAATTAGTTATGATCACTGGTATCAAGTGGATTTAACTATTGATCCAAGTACTTTCAAAGTCATCTCAGAACCTGCTGTTACAACACCAGTGACTCTTTCGGATGGAATTTATACGATTCCGTTTGTAGCGAAAAAAGCAAATGATGATAGCAATTCAAGCATGCAAAATTATTTTAACAATCCTGCTTGGTTGAAAGTGAAAAATGGTAAGAAAATGGTAGCAATGACAGTTAATGATAATAAAACAGTAACAGCTTTAAAAACAACTCTTGCTGGAACTTTACAAGATGTAAAAGTTGTTTCTGAAGATAAAGATGCTAATACACGTATTGTGGAGTTTGAAGTGGAGGACTTAAATCAACCACTTGCGGCTCATGTTAATTATGAAGCGCCTTTCAATGGTTCTGTATACAAAGGACAAGCAGACTTCCGTTATGTTTTTGACACAGCGAAAGCAACTGCAGCAAGTTCATACCCAGGTAGTGACGAAACGCCTCCTGTAGTAAATCCTGGTGAAACAAACCCACCAGTGACAAAGCCTGATCCAGGTACAACGAATCCACCTGTGACAACACCGCCAACAACACCAAGTAAACCGGCAGTAGTTGATCCGAAAAATCTACTGAACAACCATACGTACTCGATTGATTTTGATGTATTTAAAGATGGAACAACAGAAACTTCCATGATGGAAAGCTATGTGATGAAGCCAGCTTTAATCAAAGTTGAAAATAACCAACCCTATGTTTATTTAACTTTAACAAACAGTAGTTGGATTAAAACTTTCCAGTATAAAGTAAATGGTGTTTGGAAAGATATGGAAGTTGTTTCCGGAGATATCAACAAAAATACGAGAACCGTCAAGTATCCTGTGAAAGATGGTACGGCTAATACAGATGTAAAAACGCATGTATTAATTGAAGATATGCCAGGTTTTTCTTATGACCATGAGTATACTGTTCAAGTAAAACTAAATGCAGCAACGATTAAAGACATTACAGGGAAAGATGTAACGTTAAAGGAACCTGTGAAAAAAGATATTTTAAATACTGGTAATGTAGCGAGTAACAATAATGCTGGACCAAAATTGGCAAAACCGGATTTTGATGATACAAATTCTGTTCAAAAAACAGCAAGTAAGACAGAAAAAAATGCAAAGACGAATGATTCATCAAGTATGGTATGGTATATTACATTATTTGGAGCATCCTTCCTTTATTTAGCTTATCGATTAAAACGTAAAAGATTGAGTTAATAAAACTAGTAAAAGCGAGTTAGGTCGGGGTTTTCCTTTGCTTAACTCGCTTTACCGATTTTATTTTATAAATGGGGGAATTAGTGATGAGGAAAATGGCTGTCATATCTTTAGTGTTATTGCTTTTTTTAGTTGGCTGCGGAAAGGAAGAAGCGGCTCAAAAGCCTGAACAAAAAACGGAGAAAGAGCCAAAAATTGTGGCAACGACGGTTGCGATTACGGAAATTATGGATAAACTTGATTTGCCCCTCGTTGGAATTCCGTCTAGTTCAAAAAAACTTCCGAAACGTTATGCTGATGTAAAGGAAACTGGGTCGCCTATGGGGCCTGATTTGGAAATTATTCGGATGTTGAAGCCAGACATGGTCCTTTCAACAAAAACGCTAGAAGCGGACTTGAAGAGTGGTTTTGAAGGGGCAAATTTAGAAGCGGATTTTTTAGATTTTACGAGTATTGCTTCAATGCAAACGGAAATTAAAAATCTTGGGGCCAAATTTGATCGTATAGAAGAAGCAACTAAATTAAATAAAGATTTAACAAGTGATATTGATCAGGTGAAGTCGAATGTGGCGAAAAAGAAAAAGCCGACTGTACTCATTCTTATGGGGGTTCCGGGAAGTTACTTAGTTGTAACAGAACACGCGTACATTGGCGATTTGGTCAAACTTGCTGGAGGAGAAAATGTTATTAAGGACCAAAAAGTAGAATATTTAGCTTCTAATACAGAATACTTACAAAGCGCTAATCCAGATATTATTTTGCGAGCGGCTCATGGTATGCCTGCGGAAGTGGTTAAAATGTTTGACGAAGAATTTAAAACAAATGATATTTGGAAACATTTTGATGCGGTGAAAAATAACCGTGTGTATGATTTGGATGAAAATTTATTTGGTATGACAGCAAGTTTGAATGCGCCAGAAGCACTAAAGGAAATGGAAAAGATGCTTTATGACAATTAAGCAAAAAAGTTCTTTTGGCGCTGTGATTGTTTTATTGATTGGGACTATTTTGTGGGCAGTTCAAGCGGGGAGTTTGTCGATGTCCATCCCAGCTTTTTTAAGTGGGATATTTAGTGGTGGAAATGAAATGGTGGATGTCGTTATTGATTTGCGATTTCCGCGGATTATTATTGCCCTGCTAGCTGGTGCGGCGCTATCGGTTTCAGGGTTGTTACTTCAAGCTGTGATGCGGAATCCGCTTGCTGATGCTGGGGTGATTGGGATTTCTGCGGGTGCGAAATTTTTTAGTTTTGTAATTATTTTATTTTTACCGGAATTATATTTTTGGTTGCCACTTTTTTCTTTTATTGGGGGAGCACTTGCTTGTTTTCTAGTCTTTTTGTTTAGTTATCGTTCTGATTTTAATCCGCTTCGTTTTATTATTATTGGGATTGCGATTAATGCGGTTTTTACAGGGCTGAGTGATGCGTTATCTTCGCAAGTGGCGCTTGTTTCTAGTCAATCTGCCAGTAGTGCAGCGAGTTTGGCAATGAAAAAATGGTCTGATGTGGAAACTTTATTAATATATGTAACGATTGGACTGATTTGTGCGCTCTTACTTGCTAAATGGTGCAATGTGTTAGGTCTTGAAAATAAAATGGCTAGAGGATTCGGTGTGCCAGTTAATAAAACGCGGATATGGCTAGCGTTGATTGCTGTACTCCTTGCATCGATTACCACGGCAGTAGTGGGTGTTATTGCTTTTGTTGGTTTACTTGTACCACATATTGCAAGAAAACTAGTTGGTGGAAATTATCAAATACTTGTGCCGTTTTCGATATTATTTGGGGCTTTATTGCTACTTTTCGCGGATACGATAGGCAGAACGTTATTTCAACAAATGGAAATCCCTGCGTCTGTGATTATGCTTATTATTGGTGGTCCGTTCTTAATCTTTTTAATGCGAAAGGGTGATTTTTATGGAAGTAAGGGACGTTAATTTTAGTTATAATGGAACCGATGCAATTTTGAAAAATGTCTCATTTACTATCCAGAAAAATAAAATCAATACGATTGTTGGGCCAAATGGTAGTGGGAAATCTACTTTATTAGAAATTTTGGCTAGACTCCTTTCACCTAATTCTGGGGATGTTTTACTGGAAGGAAAATCGATTTTTGAATGGAAAGCAAAAGAATTTGCGCAAAATGTGGCGATTGTTCATCAAAGTAACGTTCTTCCGAATGAACTAATGGTGAAGGAATTGCTTTACTTTGGACGTCTACCTTATAAAAATTGGCGAATGACTCGGACGAAGGAGGATGATCTAGCTGTTGAGCGGGCTTTGATGCAAACGGAGCTAACTGAAAAAGCAGAGAAATTTGTTGATAGTCTTTCTGGAGGAGAGCGGCAACGTGTTTTTATAGCAACAGCATTAGTTCAGGATACACCTATTTTGCTGTTGGACGAGCCCACGACATTTCTAGACATGTATTTTCAACTAGAAATTTTAGAATTAGTGAAACGATTAAATCAAGAAGAAAATTTGACTATTGTAATGATTTTGCATGACTTAAACCAAGCACTGATGTATAGTGACCATTTGATTGTGATGAAAAATGGGGAAGTGGTTGCAAAAGGAGAACCAGAAGAATTACTAACAACGGATTTGATTGCTGAAACTTATGGTGTAGTTGCAGATGTTTTAAACGATGCGAACAACGGGAAATACATTGTTCCTCAAAGACGAAAGGAGTTTTAGAGAGTGAAAATAAAATCGTTTTTGGGGAAAAGTTTGACCTTGGTTGTGTTAGGGGTTTTTCTTTTTTCTGGATGGAAAATTGGTATGGAACTGTATGAAAATAAGCATAACCAGACGATTCTAGATGATGCGAAAGCTGTTTACACAAAGGATGCCGCTACTACAAATGTGAATGGTGAAGTACGAGATGAACTTAGAGATTTGCAAAAGTTAAATAAAGATATGGTTGGGTGGCTGACGATTACAGATACGGAAATAGATTATCCGATTTTGCAAAGTAAGGATAATGATTACTATTTACATCACAATTATAAAAATGAAAAGGCGCGCGCGGGCAGTATTTTTAAAGATTATCGGAATACGAATGAGTTTTTGGATAAAAATACGATTATTTATGGTCATAATATGAAGGACGGATCCATGTTTGCGGATTTACGTAAATACTTGGACAAAGATTTTTTGGTGGCACATCCAACGTTTTCCTATGAATCGGGCTTAACGAATTATGAAGTGGAAATCTTTGCTGTGTATGAAACGACGACGGATTTTTACTACATTGAAACAGAATTTCCGGAAACAACGGATTTTGAGGATTATTTGCAAAAAGTAAAACAACAATCTGTGTATAAATCAAATGTAAAAGTCAGTGGAAAGGACCGAATTATAACACTTTCAACTTGCGATACAGAAAAAGATTATGAAAAAGGACGTATGGTTATTCAAGGAAAATTAGTAACAAAATGAGAAAGCACCAAAATATAATAGCTTTTGGCGCTTTTTCCTTTTTTGGAAAGGGTGCGAACGATGAAATTATATGAACTAACCGATAATTATTTAAAAGTACAAGAATTTTTGGAAGAAAATAATACTGATGCTGTGAAAGATACGTTAGATGCGCTTACTGATAGTTTTCATGATAAATCAGAGAATATTGTTAAAATTATTAAGTCTTTAGCTGCTGATGCTGAAATGGCAGGAATAGAAGCGAAACGACTTTTAAAACGAAAACAAGCGCTAGAAAATAATGTTCAAAATTTAAAAAACTATTTACAAACAGAGATGGAACGAATGGAAATTAGAAAAATAAACAGTACACTTTTTACAATTCAAATACAAAAGAATCCACCAAGTGTGGAAATAGTGGAAGAAGCTTTGCTAAAACCGTTCTTTTTACTACAAGAACCTAAAATTGATAAAAAGCGAATTGCAGAGATACTAAAATCTGGTGAGGAAGTAAAGGGTGCTAGATTAGTTGAAAGCGAATCGATTCGAATAAGATAAATAAAATAACCAAAATCGTTGAATTTATTTAATGATTTTGGTTATTTTTTGTTAATAATGGCATTTATGTGAATATAAACGTAAAATAGTTCACATTTCCGTAACAAACTGTCCTGTTTTTTGTACCTTGAGAACATTTAGCCACTTCCTCCTATGAAATAATTAATCTTGAGTAAACAAAGGAGGGGCGAATGTGAATCATTTGAAAAAATTAGTATCTATATTAATTTGTACTTTGCTGATAGTTTCACTTCTTCCATTTTCGGTTTGGGCAGATAGTCAAGAAAGGGATGGAACGGACGTAGAAGAAATAACTACGAAAGAAAAGGTTACGCAGGAAACGACTTCAAATGAGACTACTTCAGAGCCTTTAAAAGGGACCACAGTAAATAAAGCAATAAACGCAAAATCATTTCCAACTGGGAATTATTCAGGGGACTTCAGTATTAATTCTCAAAAAGACGTGATTGAATCTGGTCAGACGGTAAACTATAATATTTATTTAAAAATCACTGGACCAAACACAAGGTACCAAAATGCTAAATTGGTAATCAATTTACCAAAACATGGGGAATTTAATCAATCACTAAATGAACTTAAGATTGCGGGAGCAACACCAAGTTATAACAAAACAACTCGTCAGCTCGTTTACACATATCAAACACTAAACAGTGGTGTAGTTGATAAAGTGATTCTCAAGATGACTACGAAAAATGGTTACACACCAAATGGAACGAAATTAGTAGTAACAGGTGAATTAAGCGCAGATAATTTATCTGAAAAAGTAACTGAACAAGCTGAAACAACTGTCAACGCAACAGCCACAACAGCTTTATCAAATGATTTTACTAAGGTAGAAAATAGCATCAATAATAATCCGAGTCAAGGTGACATTGGGATTTGGTCTTTCAACCTAAATATTCCGAAAAAGTCTACAGGAAGTCTTTTTATGGAAGAAGGTAAGAAAATTGTTATTGAGTATACATTAGCAGATAAGCTAGATTACTTAGGTGTAGCAGGAGATACACCAGAACCAACGAAGGTCGAAGGACAAAAACTAACTTGGGAAATTGCAGCACCTACATATTTGGAACAAGAAAAAGCAAACAGTTTACTTAACAAGACTTTCCAAATTAGAACGTTCTTCCAGCCTACTATACCGAATTTTGCAACGGTGGAAAATAAAGCTGTTGCAACAACGAACTTTGTTACTTTGACTGATAGCATTGTAGATACATCCAAAGCATCTGTTTCAGTTTCAGCAAGTGATCCAGCGACAATCCCGCCAACTATTGGAAGTGTTTATGCTCCAGCACACAGAGGACCGGTGGATGCGAATTGGGGAATCGCTACTGTGACCGGAAATCCTGATATAAAAGTATATGATACTGCTAAATTAGGCTTTAGTTTGATGTTAAATTCGGCAATGAATGACTCACCTTGGTACGACTTCCTTTATTATGATGCTTACTACAATATTGATGATAATTTAAATTTGGATTACTTCCGGAGTGGCGATTTTTATTTTAAACCAAATGTTAATTACCTAGGTTGGGCTCAGTTGAAAAAATCCCCTAAATACAATTTACTCGTAAAATATGATGGGGATACTGACTGGACTACGTTAAAAGAAGATGTAGAACTGAGCAAAATGTATTCGAGAAAAGATCTTGGAATTCCAGATGATAAACATGTGAGTAAAGTATGGCTTCATTTCACGTATGCACCAGCTGGAATGTATGCTGCTGATCTATCTTTCTTTACAACAGTCAAAGAAGGTTATGTAGGCGAGGTTAGGAATAGTACACAAATCAACATGTACGGAGCGGATAGTCAAGACTATATCCATTATTATGACGATACCAATCCTTGGCCGGAAGCTTGGAAAAATTATGCAGGAGACCGAACAGCGCAAATCATTCCGCAACCTACTGGTAAAAATAAATTTGTACAAGGATCAGTTGTGTTTGATGATACCGATGGGAATTTAATCAACATAGGTGATAATTCTATTTCTGTTAATTTAGAAAGCAATAAAGCTTCTATTTCACGATTAAAAGGTCCTTTTGAAGCAATGGTTTTATTACCTTCTGGGGTCAAAATGAAAAACACGGAGCAAAATGGCTTTAAAGTAACTGTGTTGAACGAGAATTACCAAAACGCAGGACGTCAACTACTCAAAGTGAAATGGGATAAAAAGACGCTTTTACCAGCAGAAAAATTAACGGCAAAAATTAATGTGAGTGTAGCAAAAGACACACCAAGTAATATGACTGTTGAGATGTTTGGTTTCTTGCAGGACACGGATTTCAATGTGCCAGAAGTGAGTGGAACTCCAACAATTTCTGATACAAAAATGGAAATTGATTCAAATGACATTAATCAAAATGGGAATTCGGAAGAGTCTAGAATCACATCGGGAAATCATTACATTTTAAATACGAGTAATCATTTGAAAATTAGTAAAAAAGCTAAGGGTAATCGCGATAAAGAATACAGCGGACTGGCAAATGCCACAACAAATTCCATTGTTTCGTATCAATTGTCACTGGAAAATGATTCAGATGAAAAAATAGCTAATATGGTCTTAATGGATGTTTTACCAAGTGAAAATGATTTAGGAATTACAGATAACAGCGAACGTGGTAGTAAATTCAATCTTGCGTTAACGAAAGCTGTAGAAGTTCCGAAAGAATGGAAAGATAAAGTCGAAGTAACTTATAGTACTGCTAAAAATCCTAAGCGTGCAGGGATTCTTGATAAACACACGATTTACCCAATAGGAACGGAGCCTTTAGTCGATAACACAGAAGCAACACAAGCAGATTGGTTAACAGCGTCAGAAGTAAAAGATTGGTCAAATATTTACTCTTTTAAAATAGAACTTAAAGAAGGTATTGAGTGGATTCCTGGGAAATCCATGAAAATTCAATTTGATTTAAAAACACCAAAGAAAAACCAAATAGATAAGACTCTTTTAAAGCAAAAAACAAAAAAAGAAGACAGAGCTGCATGGAATTCTTTTGCTGTTGCTGTAAATAATTCTCAAGTAATTGAGCCGGCCCAAGTAGGAGTGGCTTTAGATGATAGTGTTGCTCCAGTTACGGTGCAATATGTTGATCAAAACCACAAACAAATTGCAAGCCCAGAAACATTAACAGGAGCTTACGGAGAAAAATTTACTGCAAAACAGAAAAAAATTAACAATTACTCGCTTGTAAAAATACCTGCTAATGTAAGTGGAACATTTAACGAAAAAGCACAGACAATTACTTTTATTTATCAAAAAGTGACAGCAGGAAGAATCATTGTCAATTATGTTGATAAAAATGGCGAAAAAATAGCTGATTCGATTGTCTTAAACGGAAAATTAAATTCAAGTTATACAACTTCAGCAAAAAAAATCTCAGGGTATAAATTATATCAGACTCCAAAAAATGCAACTGGAAAATTTTTGAATACCTCACAGACAGTAACTTATGTGTATGAAAGGACAAGCAATCTATCAATTTCGTCTTCTAATAAGGGAACTGAAAACGTGAAAAAGTTGGCAAAACTTCCACATACAGGAGACTCTACTACAACTAATTTATGGGTTATCATTGGACTTTTCATGCTTTCAGGTGCTTTTGTGATTATGAAGAAAAGGTGATTTATACAAGTTTTTTAATTGTTTATGAGTGCTTTTGATTACTTTTGGTCACAAAAAAGACACAAACCGTTTTTTATTTTCATGAAAAGTGATTTTTTAGTACGTTTATTTGTTACAATTCAACAAGTCTATTAGAGATTTAACAATAGTTAGAAATAGATTATAGGAGGACAAAACAAAGTGAAAAATATCAGACACTGGAAGAAGCTAGTTATTGCAATGGTTATAGGATTACTAGTATTCCAAAACGTTTCACCTGTACTAGCTACAATGACAGACGATGAAACAGCAAACACAACATTAAAAATAATCAAAGAAGATAAAGATACAAAAGAAAAAATCGATGGTTCTACCTTTGAGATAAAGAATAAAGAAACGGGCGAAACAAACGAGTTAACAATCAGTGCAAATGGTGAAGCGACTGTGGATTCTCTTTTACCTGGTGACTATCTTGTTAAAGAAAAAGTTGCAGCAAAAGGTTACACACTAGATGAAAAAGAATATAGTGTAACTTTAACAGAAAAAGAAGAAGTGATTACTTCTGTTTCAGCAAAAGTGCAAGAAGAAACAACAAAAGAAGCAGCAACACCGGTTAAAAAAGCAACACAAAATGCACATCTAAAAGCTGCTATTACAGACAATATTTTCAGCAAAGTAACACTGAAAGACGGCAATGGCGATGAAATCAATACTTCGGACCGAATTCAAAATGGTAGCGGAGTTGTGCTTAACATGAACTTTGCATTTTCAGGGAAAAATTATAAAGCGGGAGATACATTTACTACCGTTTTACCAGATGCTTTCAACTTTGGAAATAAAAATTTAAGTGGGAACTTCTTGCCTTCAACAGAAGCAGAATGGTCACTTGATGTTACAACGCGTGAACTTACGATTACTTTCTTAAAAGATGGTATTCAAGAAGGCGATTATGATGTGAATATCAGTACCGCTTTTAAAGTATTTACATCAACAGAAGAAACGATACAAGAAGTTGTTTTCAAGACAGCTGGGAAAGATACTATTTATCAAATTGAAGTTGTACCAGTAGTTAACTATCCAACTACTGTAGCAATTACAGCAAATCCAGGGGTAGTGAATCCAACTAAAGGGCAAGTGGATGCCAAGTTCAACTTAACAAAAGAAAAAGATGCTAAAGGTGAGCTGAAACTTACTGATTATACTTCCGGTGGCACAACAACTATTGATAAAGATAGCATCAAAGTATATTCGAGTGATGTTAGTGCTGGGGGAACCTTCATTGGTACGAAAAAATTACTTGTAGAAGGCACGGACTATACGTTAACTTATTCCGCAACTTCTCTAACTGTTACGTTAAACGGTGGGCTTGCTGGGAAAGGCTACCAAGTAACATATGACCGTACAATCAATAAACCAAGTGATTCACTTTCTTACATGTCTACACAAGCTTACACAGTAGGCGATGCAGGGACATTATCAAGCAACTCTGCTTATGTTTACCTGACGATGACTAATTATAAGCATCTGGAGAAAAAAGCTACTTACAACGGCTCAACACAAAGTATTGATTGGAAAATTAACTTTAACTTTGATCAAGACGAAATATCTCCTTCAACAGTGCTTACCGATGTTTTAGCGGATAACGATGTCGAATATGTAGCAGATTCACTTAAAATTAAACGAGTAACTTTTAACGCAACTAACGGGTCGCCAATCGTTGGAAGTGACGCTTCAAGTGATTGGACAACTTCGGCAATCTCGGCAAATGGGAATTTTAATTTAACGTATAAAAACACTAATACCAACGCATATGAAATCACTTATTCAACGAAAATCACCGACTTTAGTGATCGTAAAATTAAAAATGAAATTACAGATGAAAATGGTGTTTCCGCTGACGCAACGATCGCGATTCAACCAGATTTACTGAAAAAAGAAGCTGGAACAATTGACTATTTTAATAACACGATGACATGGAAAATTACTGCTAACTCCGACAGAATTAAGATGGGGAATCTTAATATTACGGATGAATTTTCTACTGGGGTAAAAGCCCTCAAGAGTTACACTGTCCGCGCCTATACAGATAATACCAATAGCGTATTACTAACAGAAGGCAAAGATTATACGATTGATAAAGATGTGACGCCAGCTGGTTTTTATATCCAACTTATCGGCGATTATGCTTCTACAGACAAAAAAATTGTGGTTGATTTCGTCACAGATATTGACCTTTCTGATGTAACAAAAACAATTGATAATAAAGCATCCATTTCTTATTACGATGGCGGGATTATCAAGTATGTTGATGAGGTAACTGCTTCAATGACACCAGATCCAGGCATGATGACAAATGGTGGTAAGTACGGATCATACAATTCAACTACGGGGAATATCGATTGGATTGTATCTGTAAATGCTATGGCGAAAAACTATGACAACTTAATTTTTGATGATGCTATTCCAACTGGATTAACTTACGTAGAAGGCTCACTACAATATCGTAATGTGGCTTCCACAAGTGAGATGATGAATTTATATATCCCGCTTAACTCTGTTGGAACAGTAGCCAAAACAGGTGATAAAAACTATCCAACAAAAGTCGATACAACTGGGAATAAATTACATTTAGAATTTGCTAACTTGGAGAATTCACGCGTATTTATTAAATACAGTACCAAACCAAACGAAAACTGGTATTTCTACTCCTACGTACAAAACACTGCGAAGGTGAGCGATAATGGAGTAGGCGAAAAATCATATAGTTACCAAGCATACGCAAGCAAACTTTTTAATGCGATGACAAAAACGGCTACTATTGATCCGTCTTTTGATAATAAAGTTAACTGGGTTGTTACACTGAGCAATATCTCAGCAGATCGTCCTATTAACAATCCAACAATTACAGATACAATGAAAACAGGAACAACTGGAGCACAAGTAGTAAAAAGTAGCTTTAAAGTAATGAATGAAACGACAGGCGAAGATATTGACTCAAAATATTATGACATCACTTACACAGACAATAATTTCACTATCCAATTCAAAGACTATAAAGCAACTGCACCAATTAAAGTAACCTATAGTACAATCAGCTTAATGTCTGGGCTAGTTAGTAACACAGCGACAACTGCTTCTCCTGACTACGGTAGTTTACCAATGACGTATAAATCAAGAACAACAAGCATATCGCCAGCCTTCACTATTGGTAGTGGTAGCGGGACGGCGACAATTGGTTCACTTGAAATTACCAAAGTTGATAAAAAGGATAATTCAAAAAAACTAACAGGAGCCAAATTCCAGCTTTATACGCTTGAAGGAGACAAAGCAGGGCAAGAGGCAACAACAGATTCGGACGGGAAAATCGTTATGGATGGTCTTCAATCCGGAAAATATAAACTTGTTGAAACAGAAGCACCAACAGGATATACAATTAGTGATGAATACAAAGATGGTAAAGAAATCACGGTTACCGCCGATATAGCGACGAATGTGACTATTGAAAACACAGAACAAACTGGTAGCGTAGTTCTTTTAAAAGAAGATAGCGCAACAAAAGATGCTATCGCAGGAGCAGAATTCGAATTGCAAAATGCAGACGGTACAAAAGTTGCTGATAACTTAGTATCTAATGCAGATGGTAAAATCGAAGTAACGGACTTAGCGCCAGGCGATTACCAATTTGTAGAAACAAAAGCGCCAACTGGCTATGTTTTGGATGGGGCACCAACGAAATTTACGGTTGAATTTAACCAAGAAGCGGCTGTAATTGTTACAAAAGAAAACACAGCGAAAACGGGTAGTGTAGTTTTAACGAAAGAAGATAGTGTTTCAAAAGCTACTTTATCAGGAGCAGAATTTGAATTACAAAATGCCACTGGAACTAAAGTAAAAGATAATTTAACAACGAATGCGGATGGTAAGCTAGAAGTAACAGATTTAGCGCCAGGTGATTACAAGTTCGTTGAAACAAAAGCACCAACAGGCTATGAGTTGGACGCAACACCGGTTACCTTTACCATCGAATTTAACCAAGCAACTGCAGTAAATGTAACTAAAGAAAATGTTGCGAAAACTGGTAGTGTGGTCTTAACTAAGCTAGATAGTAAATCAAGAAGTAATTTAGCTGGTGCAGAATTTGAACTACAAACAAAACTTGGGGTAAGTTTGAAAGACAAAGTAGTGACAGAAGCAAATGGTCAACTGCAAATTGATAACTTGGCACCAGGTGATTATCAATTAGTAGAAACGAAAGCTCCAACAGGTTATGATTTAGATGCTACACCAGTTGAATTCACCATCGAGTTCAACCAAAAAGCACCAATTCAAGTGACAAAAACAAACACGATGTCTACTGGATCTGTTTTACTAACTAAAACAGATGGTGAGACGAAAGCACTTCTTGCAAATGCAACGTTCAAATTAGTAGATGAAGATAATAATGTTACAGAAAACTTAACTACGGATGCATCTGGGAAACTAGAAATAACTAATTTAGCACCTGGAGATTATCAATTGATTGAAACAAAAGCACCAGCAGGCTATGAATTAGATACAGTTCCTGTTGATGTGAAAATCACTTTCGATCAAAAAGAAACGTTGCAAGTAACAAAAACGAACCTAAAAACAGTTGTGAGCGGAAAAGTCATCGCAGAATTTGTTGACACAAAAGGCAATGTATTAGCAGAGAAAGAAATTCACACTGGCATCGTTGGCGATAAATATGCAACGAAAGCAAAAGATATCAAAGGTTATAAATTAACAAAACAACCTACGAACAAAGAGGGCGTATTCAAAGAAACGGAACAAAAAGTAACCTTTGTATACGAGAAAAACAAAGCGCCAATCGTGGTAAATCCAGATAAACCAGTCACACCGGTAAAACCAACTAAACCGGTAGACCCGGCGAAGAAACCTACAGTAAAAACAAGTCTTCCTTCAACAGGAGATGAGTCTCCATATGGAATAATCTTTACTGGATTATTCGCTAGCTTCATGGGACTATTCTTATTGAGAAAATCAAAAAAAATAAATGATTAAAAAAAGTGGCTATCCTACAAAGGATAGCCACTTTTTTGATTAAATCCAAATATCTTCTTCTGTTTTTTTACATAACATTTGAATGCCGCGAACAATGTTAAAAATAAATAGTCCGACAACAGCAACTAATGTAAATACAAACAAACTACCAGTAACAAATAGTGATACATTTGCGAGTAAGCCGCCACTTGTCGTAGCTGTAACAAAAATACTTGAGAAACAAAGGAATCCAGCGATAGTCGGAATAATATGAGTTAATAAAGCAACTTTAGCATGATGCGAAACTTCTTCTGATTTAGCAAATATCCAAATAAGCACCGGGACAATAATTGGTGCAAACAAGATACTAAAATAACTTAAAGCATTTAAAATTCGATGATCATTCATAATCAACACACCTTTCTAATATGCTTTCATTATAACAAGGGAAAACAGCTCACGCCCTCGATTCAAGTGACAAAGCTAGAAAGTAACATAACAAATATGTAAGGATTACACTTGTTGTGTTTTAGCATGAATAATATAAAGTAATTGCTCCGACATATATGCTGGCGAATGCGAAAAATCTTCTTCTGCCCAAAAAACAATCATTCCAAAAATCGCATGCGCTTGATAAGTGGCTAGTAGTTGGAGGTTAGCTTCTGAACTATCAGGGAAACTCGCAACATCATCTAATATAAGCTCTCGAATAACGTCACAAACCTGATTTTGAAAACTGGGCCGAATAGTCGATTTTATTACTTGGCGGTAAAAGGCTTGATGATGATACACATGATCAAATATTTTTATCATTGATGGTGTAAGTGTTTGAATAGAAAAATGACTTGTATGTAAATAAGGATCTTGATAGGCACTTTTTAAGTCCATCAGAATTTCTTCAATGATGCTATCTAACAGTTCTTCTTTATCACGATAGTGTTTATAAAAAGTCCCGCGATTCACATCTGCTTCTGTGACAATATCCGTAATCGTAATTTGCTGAAAGGTTTTTTGGTCAAGTAGTGTGAAGAGGGCTTGATTGAAGGCTTTTTTTGTTTTTTTAACCCGTCTATCCATGATTTAGAACCTCCCATTTGAGAAATTTTCTTATTACTATACATATAACGCAAAAGTGTTGCTTAATCAACAAAACAGGCTTTCTTTACATATTGAAAGCGTTTTATACCGGGATTATAATAAAAATAGAAAGGGATTGATTTCTTTTTCTAGCGGAACAAAAGTGAAGGAGGAAATAACAATGGGGAAATTAAATGGAAAAGTAGCCGTAGTAACTGGTGCGGCATCTGGAATGGGGCAACAAATTGCGATTCTTTTTGCTAAAGAAGGCGCAAAAGTAGTAGTGGCAGATTTGAATTTAGAGGCGGCGCAAAAAACAGTCGAACTAGTCGAAAAAGAACACGGAACTGGGCTTGCCGTCGCAGCTAATGTAACAAAGCAAGAGGATATTGAAAATATGATTAACCAAGCTATTGAGGCATTTGGAACATTAGATATTTTAGTCAACAATGCTGGAATTATGGATAATTTTGTACCAGCTGGTGAATTAACAGATGAACTTTGGGATAAAGTGTTTGCGATAAACACAACTGGTGTCATGCGCGCAACTCGAGAAGCACTCCATATCTTTGAAGAAAAAGGACAAGGTGTGATTGTTAACATTGCTTCTGCTGGCGGACTATTTGGTTCAAGAGCAGGAGCGGCTTATACTGCTTCAAAACATGCGGTCGTGGGCTTTACGAAAAATGTCGGATTCCAATATGCGAATAAAAACATTCGTTGTAATGCAATTGCGCCAGGAGCTGTAAATACAAACATTGGAACAACGATTTATGCGCCGGATGAATTCGGCCAAGAACGTGCCATGATTGGAATGGGGATTAACCCCCGAGCTGGCGATGCTTCTGAAATTGCCAAAGTCGCGCTATTTTTAGCTTCGGATGACTCTAGTTTTGTTAATGGTACAGTTATCACAGCCGATGCAGGTTGGACAGCTTACTAATAAAATTTCGTCCACAATGGAAATCATTTTCTTTTGTGGACTTTTTTTGAGAAAATAGAAGAATAAAGCTTTGGGACAGCGTCTATTTTTGCAGAGGTTGTTTCTTTGTGCGTATGAATAGTTGTGAGCATATTGGGGTATTGAGTAACAAAGTGAGAGGCGGGGATGCTTTTTGGTCGAACAGTTGGTAAGTAATGCAGCGATATTGCTCGCAGGCTTTTATATTATTTCCTTAGTTTATAAAGAACCAATTACAAAAGAATTATCAACAAATAAAAAAATAGTAATCGGAATTTGGGCTGGGCTTCTCGGTTTTGCGCTGATGGTTTTCGGGATTCCAATTTCGAATAATGTGATTGTCGATTTACGTCACATTCCAATAATAATGGTAGGCTTTTATGGTGGGCCGATTCCCGCGATTGTATCAGCTATTATCATTTCAGCATCGCGCTTTTTATTATCTGTGAATTCCGCAGCTATTATGGCGGCTGTTGTGATGATGTTAATCGGCATAATAACAGCAATTTTTGGCAAACGCATAGAGAAATTCAAAATTTGGGGCGTTTTTATTTTGAATATCATCGCGTGTAGTTTTGTTGTTATTAACCTGCATTTGATTTTAGCTAGGGAGTCTCATTTTTGGATAAATATGACTGTTTTCGTACTTATTGCGCTTGTTATTGGGGCTGTTTCAGCGGGACTAATGAGCAACATGATTAAATCAAAGCAACTTTTCCAAAAATATGAGCAGGACTCCACGCTAGATTATTTGACTAAATTATCGAATGTAAGACAATTTGATGAAAAAATAAATCATGTGATGGATGCTGGGAGCAGACAAGTTACGCTCATGTTGATTGATATTGATTACTTTAAAAATATTAATGATACATATGGTCATGACGCTGGTGATGCTATTTTGAAACAATTAGCTATTATTTTAAAGCGAAATACATCAGACGGTTCTGAGGCATTTAGAAACGGCGGGGAAGAATTTTCCATTGTCTTATTAGATTGCCCGATTGAAAAAGGGAATTTTTTTGCTGAACAAGTTCGTAGAGAAACAGAAGAATACGATTTTATGATACCAAGTGGACAAGTGGTGAAAATTACGATTTCCGTGGGGGTTAGCAGCAGTAAGGATGGCGCTAATACAAGTGAAGGATTATTTAAATCTGCGGATGAGGCTTTATATAAAGCAAAATTAACTGGGCGAAATCAAGTATGTATTGCAGACGGAAATTAGTCTGTCGCAAAAAAACGAGTACTTCTGGCAGATTTCTTATGTTATAATATATTGTGTAATGATGAGCAAATAACTAGGGAACTAGTCCAAAAGGATGAGCTTTTAATGTTTGACTTAATGGATAACTTGCTGGGAGTACAGTCATTTGGCGAATTAAATAAGGATATGCCGACAACGCTTTTTGTCACGGATGCAGATGGGAATATTCTAATTTCTAATAAATTCACTGCGCTTACAGTTGGAATGTCGCTCGAAGAATTGCTTCGTTGTAATGTAAGAGACTTAGTGGAAGACGGTGTGTACAATGATTCTGTCACACTAGAAGCAATCCGCACAAAACAAAAGAAAACAAAAGTGATCAATACGAAGAAAGGTTTTAGTATTCGTTCGACTTCTACACCAATTCTCTATCCAGATGGCACGGTGCATTTAGTTGTTACGATGTCAGATGAAACGCAACCAGATAGTTTTAAAACATGGCGTGGTGAGGCAATTTCTGGCAATAAAGAGTCACTTCTTCTTGAAGATTATAAAGAAAATGATGGAACTGTGATAGTAGCAGAGAGCGTCGCGATGAAGCAGATAGTTCGAGTGTGCAACCAGATAGCTCCGTTTGACAGTAAAGTCTTATTATACGGGGAGTCTGGTACTGGTAAAGAAGTCTTGTCGCGCTATATTCATGAAAAAAGTAAACAAGCTGCTGGGCCTTTTATCTCGATTAACTGTGCCGCAATCCCAAAAGCACTATTTGAATCTGAGCTTTTCGGACATGAAAAAGGCTCATTTACCGGTGCGGATATTGAAAAACCCGGGATGCTTGAGCTAGCTGATGGCGGTACATTGTTTTTAGATGAAATTTCTGAAATGCCGTTAGAACTTCAAGCGAAAATGCTCCGAGTGCTTGAAACTGGCGAGGTAAGAAGACTGGGCTCAACAACCGAGACGAAACGCCGCTTTAGACTTATTTCAGCGACAAATCGAAACCTTGGAGAAATGGTTGAAAAAGGAACATTTAGGCG
The DNA here is from genome assembly GCF_900187225.1 of Listeria monocytogenes. Classification (GTDB taxonomy): domain Bacteria; phylum Bacillota; class Bacilli; order Lactobacillales; family Listeriaceae; genus Listeria; species Listeria monocytogenes. Next base: position 2,213,906 of record NZ_LT906436.1, on the reverse strand, counting down.
TGATTTATATTATCGTATTAATGTTGTGCCGGTTCACATTCCAGCACTAAGAGAGCGACCGCAAGATATTATTGGTCTTGCACGTCAATTCATACAAAAATTTAATCAAAAGTACCAAAAAGATTTTCAGTTAAGTGGCGATAAAACGAAAGAATTACTTTCTCATAATTGGCCAGGAAATGTCCGCGAACTTAGAAACAAGATTGAGCGATTAGTTGTTATGTCTGGAAATAAAGAAGTAACAGTTGCAGAAACAGATGATTTCGCACTAGACTTACATTTTAAAGAACAAACAAAAAAAGACTCACTTTATTTGAAAGATTATTTGCAAGATGTAGAAAAACACTTTATACTGCGAGTGCTCGAAGAAAGTAATGGAAATGTGACAAAAGCTGCTAGTACACTTGGAATTCATCGTTCTGTTTTATATCGAAAACTAAAAACACTTCATTAAATAGAAGGCCTAATCGGATGTTGCGATTAGACCTTTTTTGTTGCGTTTTCGCGACTCCTGTTTGTAAAAACAACCATTTTGACGTCTCTTTTTTGCGACAATAAATAATGTTTTATATTATAAAGTGTGTTATAGAGCCATTTTTCATGTTGGCACGGAAGTTGCTTTATAAAGAACTGCATGTCATTACAAATATATGTGAATAATTGAACAATAAGGAGTGAGGAATTTGTCAAAAGTAATAAAAGCTAGTGAAGCAGCAAAATTATTAAAGGATGGCGATACTGTTGCTTTTAGTGGTTTCGGTTTAGCTTGTGTTAATGAAGAAATGGCTATTGCGGTTGAAAAGCGTTTTTTAGAAGAAGGGGCTCCGCGTAATCTTACAGTTATGCATGCTAGTGCGCTTGGTGATCGTCGGGAAAAAGGAATGAGCCACTGGGGACATGAAGGATTGATTAAACGCTGGATTGGTGGAATTGCAATCGCTTCTCCCAAAATGGCGAAATTAATTGAAGAAGACAAATGTGAAGCATACAATCTGCCACAAGGTGTTATTACACAACTGTATCGTGAAATTGCTGCTAAGAGGCCAGGAGTGATTACAAAAATTGGCATGGGAACATTTGTAGATCCACGCATTGAAGGGGCAAAAATGTCTGCAAGTTCCAAAGATAACTTAGTAGAGCTATTGACGATCCACAACGAAGAATGGCTATTCTATCCAAGTTTTCCAATTCAAGTTGCGCTCATTCGCGGAACTGTGGCAGATGAATTTGGGAACTTAACGTTAGAAAAAGAAGGCTTACATATGGAAGTCTTGCCAATCGCACAGGCAGTTCGAAATTCAGGTGGAATAGTTATCGCACAAGTAGAATCTGTTGCGAAAAAAGGATCGCTTAATCCTAAAGATGTAAGAGTTCCAGGAATTTTAGTTGATCATATTATTATTTCAGAACCAGAAAATCATTTCCAAACTGAAAATACACAGTACAATCCAGCTTTTTCTGGGCACATTCAAGTTCCGCTTGGAGATATTGAGCCACTTCCGTTAGATGACCGTAAAGTAATTGCGCGTCGTTCAGCAGCAGAACTAGAACCACAAACCATTCTAAATTTAGGTGTAGGAATTCCAGTGAACGTCTCTACTGTTGCAGCGGAAGAAGGCGTGAGTGACCAATTAATACTAACAACGGAAGCAGGATCTGTTGGTGGTGTGCCAGCAGGGTTAGCAGATTTCGGTCATGCGTATAACAGTGAAGCTATTGTCGACCATCATTCACAGTTCGATTTTTACGATGGTGGCGGACTCGATTTATCCGTACTTGGTTTGGCGCAAACCGACGAATCCGGTAATGTGAATGTCAGCAAGTTTGGCTCAAGAGTTGCTGGGTGCGGTGGATTTATTAATATCTCCCAATCAGCGAAAAAATTAATTTTTGCCGGAACATTTACAGCAGGTGGTTTAAAGACGCGGGTAGCTGACGGCAAACTAGAGATTTTACAAGAAGGAAAAGCTAAAAAGTTTATCAAACAAGTTCAACAAATCACATTTAGTGGCGAATATGCTTCTACGACCAATCAAACAATCCTCTATGTGACAGAACGTGCTGTATTTCGCTTAGAAAATGGCAAAATGGTTCTAACAGAAATCGCGCCAGGAGTAGATTTAGAAAAGGATATTCTTGGACAAATGGAATTCGAACCCATTATTGCGAGCGATTTAAAAGTAATGGATGGCGGTATGTTTAGCGAAGAATGGGGCGGCTTAAAAGCTATTATTGAAAAACAAACGCGAGAGGGAGTATCTATATGACAAAAGAAATAAACCGTTGGGGAGTCTTAATTGGTTCTGTTGGTGTTCTACTTTGTACGGGGGCAGTATATGCATTTAGTGTATTTGCTGGACCGTTAAGTGCCGCTCATGGCTGGACAATCCCGCAAGTTATGATGGCATTTACAATTAATGCGGCGATTGGACCGATTCCAACTATTTTAGGTGGGATTTTAACGGATAAAGGGAAAGCAAAATGGGCGATTTTAATTGGAGGTATACTATTCGGGCTTGGTTTTGCGTTAACAGGATTTGCTACCTCCACTACAATGCTTTACTTATCTTATGGTGTCCTTGCTGGGCTTGGACAAGGTTTTGCATATTCAGGATGTCTTAGCAACACAATTCGACTTTTCCCAGATAAACGTGGACTTGCTTCAGGACTTATTACAGCTGGAATGGGCGGAGCGACAATTATTGCTGCACCGATTGCTAACTACTTAATTGAAACGTATAACGTAATGACAGCATTTAAAATTATGGGGGCCGTTTATATCGCAGTTGTCATTGGATGCAGTTTCCTTATTCGTGTCGCACCAGCTGGCTATGCACCAAAAGGCTGGACACCACCTGCTGGAAATGGAGCGGGTATGGTAAATGTACCTTGGACGGGAATGGTTCGAACAGTTACTTTTTACCTGATTCTTTTAATGTTAGGTATTGGCGCATTCTCAGGTCTGATGATTGCTTCTAATGCATCCTTAATTGGTCAAAATATGTTTGGCTTAACGGCTGCATCGGCTGCTGCTTACGTTAGTATTTATTCACTAAGCAACTGTTTAGGTCGAGTAGTTTGGGGCGCTGTATCTGACCGTCTAGGTAGATCAAATACATTAATGATTATTTATACAGTAATTGCTTTATCTTTACTAGCACTTGCAACACTTCAATCTGTTGTTGGATTTGTTATCGGGATTATTGGGCTGGGGCTTTGCTTTGGTGGAACAATGGGCGTTTTCCCGTCCATCGTTATGGAAAATTACGGTCCGAAAAATCAAGGCGTCAACTACGGAATCGTCTTCATTGGTTATTCCACAGCAGCCTTTTTTGCACCAAAAATGGCAGCGCAAATCGCCGGTCAAAACGGTGGCGACTTCACACAAGCTTTCTATATAGCTATCGCACTTGCTGCTGTAGGACTTTGTATTAATATTGTTTATAAATTACGTGAGAAAAAACAACCAACTAAAGAATTAGCGTAAAAATAGAGAGGAGAAAAGAAAATGAGTTTAACTGAAATGCTACAAATCAAATATCCGATTTTACAAGGGGCAATGGCACAAATTGCCACATATGAATTAGCTTCCGCGGTATCAAATGCAGGTGGGCTAGGAATTATCGCGTCTGGTGGAATGTCAGCAGACACATTACGAGAACAAATTCGTCTTTGTAAAGAAAAAACAACGAAACCTTTCGCTGTAAATATCATGCTGATGATGCCAAATTGCCCAGAACTTGTCGATGTCATTATTGAAGAAGATGTGCGCGTTGTTACAACTGGGGCAGGAACGCCTAAACCATTTATGGAAAAATTTAAAGCAGCTGGAATTAAAGTTATCGCAGTTATCCCATCTGTAAAAATTGCACAAAAAATGGAAGAAATCGGTGTCGATGCAGTTGTTGCAGAAGGTACAGAAGCAGGGGGACATGTTGGTGAAACAACAACGATGGCACTAGTTCGTCAAGTCGTTTCAGCAGTGAACATTCCTGTCATTGCAGCAGGGGGAATTGCCGATGGTCACGGAATGGCAGCTGTTTATGCATTAGGCGCAAGTGGTGTCCAAATCGGCACACTTTTCCTTGTTGCTGAGGAATGTCCGGTTCCAGCTAGCTTTAAACAAGCGGTACTTGACGCAACGGATACAAGCACGACTGTAACAGGTCGTCGCAATGGTGCGCCAGTTAGAAGTATTAAAAACCCAATGATTCAAAAATATGTAGAACTAGAAAACGAAAATGCCTCCAGAGACAAATTAGAGGAATTAACACTTGGCTCTCTTAGAAAAGCAGTCCATGAAGGTGACGTTGAGAATGGTTCTGTTATGGCTGGACAAATTTGTGGTATGTTAACTGAAATTCGTTCCACTAGTGATATTATCGAAAATCTTATGAAAGAATCTAAACAAGTTGCAAGCAATTTAGTGATTCAATAATAAAAAGAGTCAGCAGAATCCTGTGGATTTTGCTGACTCTTTTTCTATTTACGTCGATACATTTTTGTTAAGTCCACCATCAAATAAATAAGTAGTACAGCTGTAATGATGACAGCGATAAGGCTTGCTATATCATTATGGAATAAAATACTGATTCCATTAATTGCTAGTGCGATCAAAATTATAACAAAATATTTTCCCATTAAGCTTCTCCAGTCCTTCTTCTACTTATAAAGCGCCATCTTGAATGATTTCTGTTTTATAACCATCTGGATCTGTTAAGAAATAATAGAATGGGTCTTCGCCAGGTAGTCCTTTTAAATCTGTCACAGTAAAACCAGCTTCTTGGTGTTCTTTTAATAAAGCACGTACGTCCGGAACACCAACCGCTAAGTGACCGTAACCATTTCCTAAATCGTAGGCTTCTTTTTGGTCGTAGTTGTACGTTAATTCTAGTTCAAAACCGCCTTCTTCAAACGCCATATAAACTAACGTAAATTCGAAATCCGGGAAGTCCTTGCGGCGAACTTCTTTAAGTCCTAATGCTTTTTCATAAAAAGTAATTGATTCTGTTAGGTTTTTTACGCGGATACATGTATGTAACATTTTTGCAGTCATTTTTATTCCTCCTTTTAAACTTCTTTCTTCATTGTAGTATATCTCGGAAGTGAATACAAACAAGGAATATTGATGGAAGTAAGGTAGTATTTTAGGTATAATGGTGAATGTGAAGAAAGGCGGAAGTGAAATGACAAAAATCAAACGAATCATGACAGGAATAATCCAAGAAAATTGTTATATCATTTATCAAGATAATGTAGCATTAATTGTTGACCCAGGCGATGAAGCAAGTAAAATTGAAGCGGAAATTGCAAAACTCGAAGTAAAACCAGTGGCAGTTTTATTAACTCATTGTCACTATGATCATATTGGTGCTTTAGAAGAGATCCGCAAAACATATAATATTCCAGTATATGTTAGCCCATTAGAGCAAGAATGGCTATCCAATCCAGAATTAAATTTATCTGCGCACATAGCTGGTAAAGCAATCATAGCGCAACCTGCAGAAAATGAATTTACGTTAGGTGAATATAATATAGAAGGTTTTCGTTTTAAAGTAGTACCGACACCAGGGCATTCTATCGGAAGCGTTAGTTTTATTTTCGACGAATTTGTCGTAGTTGGAGACGCTTTGTTTAAAGGTAGTATCGGCCGTACAGATTTATATACAGGAGATTTTGATATGTTAATAAACAGTATTAAAACACAACTGTTTGTACTTCCAGATGATTTCCCAGCCTATTCAGGTCATGGTGATGTAACTACCATCGGTCATGAAAAGAAGACAAACCCATACTTTAACTAAAAAAGAACTTGCAGAAGCATTTATTCTGCAGTTTTTTTGTAATCAAATGGAAAGGATGTTGGAAAATGCATTCAGATGAGGAAATTTTTAAAGAAACAACGCCAAAAGCACTACTACAATTACTAAAAAAAGATTACACCTTTCATGATTATTGTTATCAAGAAATTATTCCTAGAGGTAAAGAAATTAAAATGAATAATTCGAAAGGTTTCAAGATCTATTTAGTAGAAAGTGGATACTTCTCTTATTGCCTTCAAAATGAATACGGAGATTCAGGGATTATTAGCTTTGTAGGTGGCGAAATAGCAATTAATTTAATTCCTATTATTAAGGAAGAACCAGAAGAGTCTGTACTGCGCAGCCTGACAGAAGTTCATTGTTGGGTACTTGATCCTGATTTTGTGGAACGTGTTTTGGACGAATCAGGTCAAAAAGCGAAATATCTATTATCTAACTTACTTTATACAAGAAAAGTTTATTTTAAAGCTAGTAAACGTAATTTTATGAAGAAAGAACTTCGTATTAGAGCATGCTTAAAAGAGATTGGGCTTTATATGGGAAGAGTAACGAAGGATAAAGAATTCATTTTGCCTGATGAAATCAATAATTCTATTTTAGCCCAATATGCGAATACTACTCGAGAATATACGAATATTATTGTACTGAAACTACGAAAAGAAGGAATTCTCGACGATAGTCACAAACCGTGGGTCATTAAGAAAATAGACACACTTTAAAGAACAAAACTTAATATATATTGATTTTTACGTTAAAAAAGGTGGAAAAGTTAAAATATTATCTAAAAAAAGCAGAGAAAAAATGTCACAAAAAGTACTTATTTAGATGTTTTTGGCATAAAAAAAGTTAGTTTTAATGAACAAATAGTGAAAAATTTCTTTTTTAATGATTGTAACGTTATTTTATTCAGCGTATTCCTTCTCTGGGGTGTTTTCATTGTGTGATATTATACTTTAGAGGAGGAGTTCGCAATGAACACATTAGAAAAACGACAACATGAAATTTTGACCAATCCACTTCATTTTTGTAAGAAGTCTGGAGATTTTGCTAAACATAGTATGAGTATTAAACTTTCTAAAAATGAACTTTTTGATGTAGATTTTGTAACAGGTATCTATTTTGTTGAAAAAGGTATTGTTATGAAAGGAACACAAATAGATGACTATATTGGGTACGACCAATTGCTAAAACATGGGGATGTATGTAATTTTTCATCTTTTATGTCTTCAGATTTAAAACGCAATATCGGTGCTCAATTACTCTCGCCAAGTTCTAGTGTCATCACGGCAGTAGATAGAGATTTTTTCATTTTTATGGTTGAAAAACATGTTAGTATAGAAGAATTTATGCTTTATCAAGCGAAAAAAGAAATTATGATACTGCAACGTCGATGTCTGCTTAATACGCTTAAGGTGAAAGACCGCGTAAAACATTTAATTGCTGCAATTGGTTATGAATACGGTATTTCCAATGGAGATAACATTCAAATCCCGCAAGAATTATCTACTACATTTTTATCTAAATTCATGGGGATTACAAGAGAGTATCTTAGCTTAACTCTTAGTGAACTAAAAAAAGAAGGTTACTTACTAAATACTAAAATACCTGTTGTTATAAATGTAGAAAAACTTTTTAATGAAATTCCCTATGAATCATTAATTTTATAATCTTATGAAGATAGTTTAACGGCTGTCTTCTTTTTTATGCTAAAATGAAAGAAAAAAAGGAGTTCCGCTATGAGTGAATACTTGGAAATTCCAGAATTAAATAAAGCTTTCCCTTTTCGTTCGTTTGTTAATGAAGGAGAAGTTCTTGTTTATCCACATTGGCATAAAGAGATTGAAATTATTTATGCGCTAAAAGGCAGCCTTAATCTTGGCATTAATGATATGCCAATTCAATTAAAAGAAGGAGAGATTCAAGTAATAAATGGCGGAGATGTGCATTATTTTTTAGCTTCGCCGAGTAGTGAACGTATCGTTATCCAATTTGATTTAAGTTTATTTCAAGAAGAAATGCAAATGGATGACAAAATGCAAACATTACGCGAAATGCTTACAGAAATGGCACATTTGAGCAGGGAATGGCCAGAAGAAACGGTTGCTAAAATGCAATCTTTAATTATGAATATCCATTCTGAGTCAAGCGGGGAAAAACCTGGAAAGCATTATATTCTAAAAGCAGACCTACTGGCGATTATCGGCTTGATATACCGGGAAATCCCTCAAATAAAAACTCAACCTGATAGTGTGATTTCAGAAGATGCAGTCTTAAAATCTCAAGAAACACTACATAAATTAGATCAAATTTTTTCCTATGTCGAGAAACATTATCAAGAACCTGTCAGCTTACAAGAAGTCGCGAACTACACTGGTTTTAGCACATACTATTTCACGAAATTTTTCAAGCGAAATACCGGAATGACGTTTGTGACTTTTTTAAATGATTACCGGCTGAACAAAGCAAAATGGATGTTGTTAAATGAGGCGTTCCCTGTAACAGAAGTGGCTGAACTAGCTGGCTTTAGTAGTGTAAAAACTTTTCATCATGCCTTCAAACGAGCAATGGGAGTCGCGCCATTAAAATACAGAAAGACAATATACGGGAATAATTAAGCAATAAAATAGGAAGATTTACCTCGAGTAGTTTTGTATGATGTAACTATCAAAACTATTGGAGGTTTTTTATTATGACATTAAAAGTTGGAATTATTGGTTGTGGAGGCATTGCAAACGGGAAGCATATGCCAAGTTTATTAAAAGCTGAGAAAGCAGAAATGGTTGCTTTTTGCGATATCGTTTTAGAAAAAGCCGAAGCAGCAGCAAAAGAATTTGGTGGCGAAAATGCAAGCGTATACACAAACTATGTAGAATTACTCCAAGATAAATCCATCGATGTCATCCATGTGTGTACACCAAATATTTCTCATGCGGAGATTTCTATCGCAGCAATGGAAGCCGGAAAACACGTTATGTGTGAAAAACCAATGGCGAAAACAACAGCAGAAGCGAAAAGTATGATTGAAGCTGCAGAGCGTACAGGCAAAAAACTAACAATTGGGTACCAAAATAGATTTCGCAAAGACTCGGATTACTTGCACCAAGTTTGCGAGAATGGCGAATTAGGTGATATCTATTATGCAAAAGCAAAAGCGATTCGTCGTCGTGCTGTCCCAACATGGGGTGTGTTTTTAGATGAAGAAGCGCAGGGCGGCGGACCTCTTATTGATATTGGAACACATGCGCTTGATTTAACGCTTTGGATGATGGACAATTATAAACCGAAATATGTAGTAGGAAACAGTTATCATAAACTTGCTAAAAAAGAAAATGCAGCAAATGCATGGGGCTCATGGGACCCAAATAAATTTACTGTAGAAGATTCCGCATTTGGTTTTATTACAATGGAAAACGGCGCGACGATAGTATTAGAAGCAAGTTGGGCGCTTAACACACTTGATGTCGGTGAAGCAAGGACGTCTCTATCGGGAACAGAAGGCGGCGCGGATATGGAAGACGGTTTACGAATTAACGGCGAAGCGCACAGCCAAATGTATGAAAAGAAAATTCAATTAGAAGCAGGTGGCGTTGATTTTTACGACGGAACAGGTGATGATCCAGCATTAATCGAAGCAGAACAATGGTTAGAAGCAATTGAAAAAAATACAGATCCTGTTGTTAAACCAGAACAAGCACTTGTTGTAACACAAATCTTAGAAGCTATTTATGAATCATCGAAAACAGGACAGCCAGTTTATTTTAATTAAGGAGGAAGTGCCTTTATGAAAGCGAAAATTGCGTTACAGTTGTGGAGTGTTAAGGAAGCTTGTGAAGATGATTTCTTTGGAACGTTAGAAAAAGTGGCGGAAATGGGTTATGTCGGCGTGGAGTTTGCTGGTTATTACGGCAAATCTGCCAGTGAAATTAAAGCGAAATTGGCTGAACTCGGACTAGAAGTAGCCGGATCGCATATTAGTAAAGAACAGCTTGAGGTAGATTTAGAAAATGTCATTCTGTTTGAACGCGAATTGGGAAATGAATACATTATTTGCCCATATGCAGACTTTAAAACAAAGCAAGAATGGCTTGCATTTAGTGAAAAACTTCTTGAAATCACAAAAACGGTTCAACAAGCTGGGATGCATTTTGGCTATCATAATCATGCCCATGAATTAGATAAATTAGATGACGAAATTATTTTGGACAGTTTACTCAAAAATGTACCAGAAATGGTTGCGGAATTAGACACTTACTGGATTGAGTATGCGGGAATTGGAGTTATTCCTTTTATCGAAAAATATCGTAACCGGGTACCACTTATTCATATTAAGGATAAATCGAGAGCAAACAAGGAAAGCACTATTATCGGTGAAGGTGTTTTGGATGTGCCAGGTTTCGTTAAAACGGCGCTTCATTCTGGAACAAAATGGCTGATTATTGAACAAGAAGCATTTACGCAAGATCCGCTAACGAGCGTGGCCAAAGGTTATACGTATTTAGCGAATGTATTGGAGGAGAACTAATATGACACGTGTAACAGTGTGGAACGAATTTTTACATGAAAAAGAAGATGATGCTGTGTTGGCAATTTATCCAGACGGAATTCATGGGCAAATCGCTAGCTTTCTAGAAAAAGCAGGAATTGAGGCGGGAACGGCTACTTTAGAAGAGCCTGAACACGGACTTACCGAAGAAGTATTGGCGAATACGGATGTACTGATTTGGTGGGGACATATGGGTCATGACCGCGTGGAAGATAAAATTGTCGATCGTGTACAAAAACGTGTGTTAGAAGGCATGGGACTTGTCGTACTACATTCTGGTCATATGTCGAAAATCTTTATGCGTCTAATGGGAACAAGCTGTGATTTAAAATGGCGCGAAGCAAATGAAAGAGAACGCCTTTGGGTAGTTGACCCGACGCATCCAATTGCAAAAGGCATCGGCGAATTTATTGAGTTGGACGAGGAAGAAATGTACGGCGAGCATTTTGATATACCGACCCCTGATGAACTAATTTTCTTAGGTTGGTTTGAAGGCGGCGAAGTTTTCCGCAGTGGGATTACGTACAAACGAGGAAATGGTCGGATTTTCTATTTCCAACCAGGCCACGAATCTTATCCAACCTATCACCATCCGGATATTCAGCAAGTAATTATTAACGGCGTACATTGGTGCGCGGAAGGTCGGAAGAATTATCCGGCATACGGAAATCACCAACCACTTGAAAAAATAGGGAGGAAATAAAAATGAAATTAGGCGTTTTTACACCATTATTTGCTAATTTATCATTAGAAGAAATGTTAGATAAAGTGAAAGCAGCGGGTCTTGATGCTGTAGAAATTGGCACAGGAGGAAACCCTGGGAATCATCACTGCCCAACGGACGAACTTTTGGCAAGCGAAGCAGCACGCAAAGAATACTTAGAAAAATTTACTAGCCGGGGATTAACGATTAGCGCATTTAGTTGTCATGATAATCCAATCTCTCCAAATAAAGAAGAAGCGGCAGCGTCCGATGAAATTTTACGTAAATCAATTAAACTAGCTTCATTAATGAATGTTCCGGTTGTTAATACATTTTCTGGAACAGCTGGTGATAGTGATGATGCCAAAGCTCCGAACTGGCCGGTTATTCCTTGGCCAACAGTTTATAGTGATATTAAAACATGGCAATGGGAAACCAAGTTAATTCCTTACTGGAAAGAAATTGGTGAACTTGCAGCAGCCAGTGGCGTTAAAATTGGTATCGAATTGCACGGCGGTTTCTTATGCCATACCCCATATACTATTTTAAAATTGCGGGAAGAAACAAATGATTCTATTGGAGTCAATTTAGACCCAAGTCATTTATGGTGGCAAGGAATCGACCCAGTTGGCGCTATCAAAATCTTAGGAAAAGCTGGAGCAATCCATCATTTCCATGCCAAAGATACGTATTTAGATCAAGATAATATCAATATGTACGGTCTAACGGATATGCAACCATATGGCGATGTACAAACGAGAAGTTGGACATTCCGTTCGGTAGGTTGTGGTCATAGTTTAACCGAGTGGTCGGATATTATGAGCGCACTTAGAACATACGGTTATGATTATGTAGTCAGCATTGAACACGAAGATCCATTAATGTCGATTGATGAAGGCTTCGACCGTGCTGTTACAAACTTACAATCGATTTTAATTAAAGATAAACCACTGGATATGTGGTGGGCTTAACGATAAGAAAGGGTGTCTTAGGATGAAAAAATATCAATTAGTAATTGTTGGTTACGGCGGGATGGGAAGCTATCATGTAACGCTTGCATCGGCTGCTGATAATTTAGAAGTTCATGGCGTATTCGACATTCTAGAAGAAAAACGCGAAGCCGCTGCTGAAAAAGGTTTGAAAATTTATGAAAGCTTTGAAGCGGTTTTAGCGGATGAACAAGTAGATGCCGTTCTTATCGCGACACCGAATGATAGCCATAAAGAACTGGCAATTACTGCACTTGAAGCAGGTAAGCATGTTGTTTGCGAGAAACCAGTGACGATGACAAGCGAAGATTTACTAGCAATTATGGATGTTGCTAAAAAAGTAAATAAACATTTCATGGTTCATCAAAATAGGCGTTGGGACGAAGATTTCCTAATTATAAAAGAAATTTTTGAACAAAAAACGATTGGCGAAATGTTCCACCTGGAATCACGTGTCCACGGAGCAAATGGTATTCCAGGAGATTGGCGTCATTTGAAAGCACATGGCGGCGGGATGGTACTTGATTGGGGTGTGCATCTACTTGACCAATTGCTGTTCCTAGTTGATAGTAATGTGAAGTCAGTATCTGCTAATCTAAGCTTTGCGCTTGGAGATGAAGTAGATGATGGCTTTGTAACATTCATTACTTTTGAGAATGGCATTACTGCTCAAATCGAAGTTGGAACAACCAATTTCATTAAATTACCTCGCTGGTACGTCAAAGGCACAGAAGGAACTGGAATTATCCACGATTGGGATTTAAGCGGAGAAATCGTCCAACCAACTGCGCTTGCTAAAACGTCTGAGCCAACACCAATCAAAGCTGGTCAAGGTCTAACAAAAACAATGGCACCACCAAGCGAAGAAGCAACCAATACATTATCACTTCCAGCGCCCGCCAAATTAGCTCCTTCTTTCTATAACAATTTTGTCGATGTTTTAAATAATACGAGTGAACCCATCGTTCAAAATGAAGAAGTTTACCAAGTTTTAAAATTGATTGAAGCCATATTTGAAGCGGCTGAGACAAATCGAACTATCCATTCTATTTAAAAAAGATGTTTTAGCTTTCTATATTGTGGAAAACACTACTATGGAGATAAAGAATTCTTCATTAGAAAATATTCTAATTAGGAGGCAATATCAATGAGCGAAGATAAAGGTATGAAGGACAAAGCAAAAGGATTGAAAGATAAAGTAGTAGGTGACGCAAAAGACAAATTCGGGAAAGCAACAGATGACAAAGGCAAACAAGTTGAAGGTAAAGCTCAAAAAGCTAAAGGCGAAGTAGAAGATAAAACCGGCGACGCTAAAAAGAAATTATCCGAATAAGTTAAAAAAGAGGCTTGGATTTTTCAAGCCTCTTTTTTTTGGTCTAATAATAGCAAAAGGTTTTGAATAATTTTATGGAGGTATAAAAAGAAAGTATGTGAAAATAAACGTGCAGGAGGAAACCGATAATGACAAAAAAAGTCTTACCAAAAGAAGCGTCCGAATTTACAAAGAAAGTGAATGAGAAAGTAAAAAAATCTTTACCATTTGAGAACACGAAAGATTTTGATGATGCTAAAAAAGGTTTTATTGGAACTTGGGATCATGTAAAAGTAGATACTGAAGATGGCCATGCAGTTTGGGATTTGGAGGATTATAAGTTTATTGAAGGAGAAGCACCTGATTCTGTTAACCCAAGTTTGTGGCGTATCGCTCAGCTTAATATGACAAATGGTTTATTCAAAGTAACGGACCGCGTTTATCAAGTACGTGGGTTTGATATGTCGAATACTACGATTATGGAAGGCGATACTGGTCTTGTAATTACGGATACATTAATGTCGGTTGAAACTGCTCGTGCGGCGCTTGATCTATACTATGAGCATCGTCCAAAAAAACCTATTAAGGCGATTATTTATACCCATTCCCATGCCGATCATTACGGCGGTGTAGCGGGTCTTATTAGCAAAGAAGATGTAGCCTCTGGAAAAGTGGCACTTATTGGGCCAGAAGGATTTATGGAAGCTGCGGTCAGTGAAAATATTTTTGCTGGAAACGCGATGATTCGTCGTGCAGAATATATGTATGGTAGCCGCTTGTCACGCGGGGAATTAGGTCAAGTAGATGCTGGTCTTGGTAAGACAGCTTCTAAAGGTCATATGTCCTTGCTTGCTCCAAATGATACTATTACGTTTGATCACGAAAAACGTGTTGTTGATGGGATTGAAGTGGAATTCTTGATGGCTCCAAATACAGAAGCTCCTTCAGAACATATGATGTATTTCCCACAATTTAAACTACTTAATATCGCAGAAGATGCCGTTCATAACTTGCATAACATTTTAACATTACGTGGTGCGCAAATTCGTGACGCTTATGAGTGGTGGAAAGATATTGACAAAGCAATTCGTGCCTTTGGCGATAAATATGAAGTTTGTATCGGTCAACATCACTGGCCAACGTGGGGGAATGAAGAAATTAATGATATGCTTATTCACCAACGTGACGCTTATAAATATATGCATGACCAAACGCTTCATTTTATTAATAAAGGATTAACTGCTATTGAAGTAGCTGAAGCTGTGAAATTCCCTCCTGCACTAGAAGAAAAATGGTATTTACGAGGCTACTACGGTACGCTTAACCATGATGTTAAAGCGATTTATCAATTTTATCTTGGGTGGTATGACGGAAATCCTGCTGACCTTTATCCGCTACCTCCAGAAGATGTTGCGAAAAAATACGTTGAGTTTATGGGTGGCGTTGATGAAGTATTGAAAAAAGCGCGTGTATCCTATGAAGCGGGTGAATATCGCTGGGTTGCGGAAGTTGTCAAACATGCGATTTTCGCAGATGGAGAAAACGGAGAAGCAAGAGCTCTTCTTGCAGATGCGTTAGAACAACTTGGCTATCAATCTGAGTCTGGACCATGGCGTAATGTATTTTTAGCTGGTGCGGATGAACTGAGAAATTCTGTCCCAGATGAAGTTATTTCTGGTGTTACACTGGATATTGTGGAGGGTATGCCGTTTAACTTGATTTTAGATTACATGGGTATTCGTTTAAATGGGGAAAGATCCATTGGTAAACGTATCTCCATGAACTGGAAATTAACAGATGTTGATGAGAATTATCATTTACTTGTAAATAATTCAGTACTTATTTATCGTGAAGGTGAAGTAGACGATAAAGCTGATTTAACTTTAACTACTACTCGTGATACATTTAATCATATCTTCGGTGGTGTGAAAAGCTTTGAAGCAGCATTTGCTGACCAAACAGCTAAACTAGAAGGAGACGCGAAGAAATTTGGGGAGTTTGCTTCCTTGTTAGATGAATTTAATCCTGTCTTCAATATTGTTACACCTTAATAAAAAACAGAAACGCTTTGTTTAGCCTTTTATCAGGCTATAACAAAGCGTTTTTTATTTTTCAGCTAAATATTTAATTTTATCTGGTACGTTTTTTATTTTTTTATAATTAACAACCATTTTGTTCTCGCCGACAAGTACTTTGAATTGCTCGTTCTTAGTTAATTCTTTTTCTGAGTAGAAAGTTAGTTGCTTTTGTTTTCCTTTGTCATCATAAACATTTGATATATATTTGAACCCTTTGAATTGATTTTTTTGAACGGGTTTCCCTGCGTCTTCTACTTTTACGTAATAGGATTTTACTGCGGCGTCAGTTGGCATCGCATACTCCCAAATCGCGCAAACAGTTAGAAGAACTGCGGCTAATAACATTAAACCTCTTTTTTTAGTAAACATTTCTCCCTCATCCTTTCTTGATTTGTTTTATTACATTAAGTTTACAATGGAATGACAAAATTATCCCGTTTGTTAACTAACAAAATCCAGCGTTAATCTTACATTTTTGTCAGAAAGGTGACAAAAGTGAGTTTAAAAGATTGTGAAGTTACAAAACATCCTTTTTTTAACTACTAAATATAGAAACTAGCGAAAAAATAGGCACTAGAAGTAGTAGCATTTTTATACTTGAAATATGCTCGAAAACACACAAGTGTCGGAAAAAATTTTTTTATTTGCCGAAAACCTAGTTGTAATCATTGTTTGGACACTTTTCGTAATAAAACCAGAGTACTATATCTTGCATTCACAATGAAAAAGTTATACTATATATAGTATCGAAAGCGAAATATTGCTTCATCGCCTTTTAACTTTTATCAGGGGAATTTGCTCCTTTAAAAGTTAATTTTTTTGCTCCATGGAACGACCACAAATAGTTCAGCGGACGAATGAAAAGCGCAAAATGAATCAGATATTTTTACAACGAGGAAAAAAGGATGAAATGGGGATTGCAAATGACAACTTACATAGTAAAAGACGGGGGAAACAGAAAGCTACCTTTTGACAAAAGCCGATTGGATGGATATTTAGAGAAAATCCATGAAGAATTTCCGAAACTTGATTTAGAGGATTACAAACGTAAGGTTTTTAATTTTGTAGAGAAGAAGGAAGATTACGCGGCTGACGAATTAGTCGATTATTTAATTAGGGAAGCAGAAGCTCGTACAGATATTCATATTCCTGAATGGGAACATTTCGCAGCACGCCTTTATTTAAATAAATTATATAAAAAAGCAAGTAAAAATCGTTTCTATAATGATGATGATAAATATGGTTCGTACGTTGGACTACAAGAGAGCCTAGGCGAACGTGGTATTTATTCTGGCAATATTCTAAAAAATTATTCTAAAGAAGATTTGATTGCAGCAGGGAAATTAATTGACCCTGAGAAAGATAAATTATTTACGTATAATGGTTTGTATTTACTTGCGACGCGTTACTTAGCGACTGACTCTGAACGTAATGTGTATGAGTTGCCACAAGAACGTTGGTTAACTATCGCACTTTATTTAATGCAAAATGAACCAAAAGAAAAACGGATGAAACTAGTAGAAGAAGCTTACTGGGCTTTAAGTAATTTATATATGACCGTTGCAACACCGACACTTGCAAATGCTGGAAAAGTTGGTGGTCAATTGTCTAGCTGTTTCATTGATACAGTAGATGATAGCTTACAAGGTATTTATGACAGCAATACAGACGTCGCTAGAGTTTCTAAGCACGGTGGCGGTGTTGGTGCATATCTTGGTTACGTTCGTTCAACAGGAGCTGCTATCCGTGGCGTAAAAGGTGCAAGTGGTGGTGTTATTCCTTGGATTAAACAATTAAACAATACGGCAGTGAGCGTGGACCAACTAGGTCAACGTAAAGGCGCAATTGCAGTTTATTTAGATGTTTTCCATAAAGATATCGAGTCTTTCCTTGATTTACGTTTAAACAATGGAGATCAACGTTTACGCGCACATGATGTATTTACGGCTGTTTGTATTCCTGATATTTTCATGGAAGCTGTAGAGCGTCGTGGCGAGTGGTATTTATTCGATCCACATGAAGTAAAAGCGAAAAAAGGCTGGTACCTACAAGATTTCTACGATGAATCAAAAGGCGAAGGTACTTTCCGTGAAAAATATGAAGAATTAGTTGCAGATGAAACAATTAGCAAAAAAATTGTTAAAGCTATTGATATCATGAAACGTATTATGATGAGTCAATTAGAAACAGGGAATCCATTCATGTTTTACCGTGATGAAGTAAACAGAATGAACCCTAATAAACATGAAGGCATGGTATATTCTAGTAACTTATGTACAGAAATCATGCAAAATATGAGCCCAACAAAAATGATCCAAGAAATTATTTCTGGAGATCAAATCGTCATTACAAAACAAGCGGGAGATTTTGTTGTATGTAACTTATCTTCTGTAAACTTAGGTCGTGCGGTTGTTGCGGAAGAAGGTACTTTAGAACGTTTAATCGAAGTAGAAGTACGTATGTTAGATAACGTTATCGACTTAAACGAACTCCCAGTACCACAAGCAACTATTACAAACCAAAAATACCGTTCTATCGGTCTTGGAACATTTGGTTGGCATCACCTGCTTGCTCTTAAAAATATCGCTTGGGACTCAGAAGAAGCGGAGAAATATGCCGATGAATTATATGAACAAATTAACTATTTAGCTATTCGCGCTAGTAACAAATTAGCGCAAGAAAAAGGTGCTTACAAAGTCTTCAAAGGCAGTGACTGGAATACAGGAGAATATTTCGCGCGTCGCAACTATAATTCACCTGAATGGCAAGAATTAGCGAAAGAAGTAGCAGAAAAAGGCTTACGTAATGCGTACCTTGTTGCTGTAGCGCCAAATATGAGTACAGCTCAAATTGCTGGATCCACTGCTTCAATCGACCCAATTTACAGTGCTTTCTACTATGAAGAGAAAAAAGACTATCGTCGTCCAGTAATTGCACCAGACTTAAACTTAAGCACATACCCGTACTACGAAAAAGGTGCTTACAAAGTAGACCAATTCGCAAGCGTTCGTCAAAACGGTCGTCGTCAACGTCACGTAGACCAATCACTAAGCTTTAACTTCTATGTGCCAAGTGGTATCAAAGCAAGTAAATTACTTGAACTACACATGACTGCTTGGAATGAAGGACTAAAAACAACTTACTATGTCCGCTCCAACGATATCGATGTAGAAGAGTGCGAATGGTGCTCAAGCTGATAAATCTCTAAAACATTTTATCAATAACACAATAAGAAAGGGAGGGCTTGCCTAGATGGCTAACCAAAAAGAACAACTGACACGTATTAAAATTTTAGAACCTTTATTTCCTAATCGTTCTACTTCAATCATAAACGGAGAAACTAGTGGGATTTTAAATTGGAACGACATCCCGTATCCTTCTTTCTACCGTGCGTATAAAGAACTTTCTACTAACTACTGGATTCCAGACGAAGTAGACATGAAAAGCGATGCAAAACAATATCCCGCTCTTTCAGAACAAGAAAAATATGCTTTTGATGCAATCATTGGCTTACTTGCAACACTGGATTCTCCGCAAACACGTTTTATTTATAACATTGCGGAATACATTACTGATCCAGCTGTCCATGCAAACGCAGCAATTATCGCACAACAAGAAGTAATTCATAATGAGAGTTACTCGTATGTACTTGCTTCTATTACAAATTTACAAGAACAAAATCGTGTCTTTGAACTTGCAAGAACGCATCCGACAATTATCAAGCGTAATGAGCCAATCATGGACGCATATGATGATTTCATGAATAATAAAACGGGTGAAACACTTGTAAAAGCATTAATTCAATCTTCTATTTTAGAAGGAATTAATTTCTACAGTGGCTTTGCTTACTTCTACAACCTGGTTCGTCAAAATAAAATGACTGGAACAGGAAAAATCATCAGCTTTATCAATCGCGATGAATTAGCTCACTCAAAATTTATCTCTGAAGTAATCCGAGCAATCCTTGGGGAAAACCCAGAATTACAAACAGAAGAGCTAGTGGAATATACACATGAAGCTTTCCGTCACGCTGTTGAACTTGAAACAGAATGGTCCGAAGAAGTTTTACAAGGTATTGAAGGTATAGATGTGGAAGAAATGGTTGACTACGTGAAATATCGTGCCAACAAAATGCTAGGAATGCTTGGTATTCCAGAACTTTATCCAGGACATAGTGACAACACAATGACATGGATTAAAGCCTATGCAGATAACTTTACAGAAACAAAAACCGACTTTTTCGAAATGCGCAATTCAAGCTATAAAAAAACGAACATGGATAACGGATTCGACGATTTATGAGAATCTTGTTAGCCTATGATTCTCTAAGCGGCAACACAAAAATGGTAGCTGATGAAATTGAAGAGATACTAATAAGCGAAGGGCATGAAGTTGTGTCCTTTCGCGTATCTCCTTTAGCCGAGTATCCGCTTGATGAGGATTTTGACTTGTACGTGTTGGGGGCATGGACAGTCGACTACGGAAGAACACCGCCAGATATGAAAGATTTTATCGCGGAACTAGCCGTAAAGCCCAAGAATGTAGCCATTTTTGGCACTGGGGAAACACAATGGGGTATGGATTTTTATTGCGGAGCTGTCGACCGAATGGCAAAATATTTCGGAACAAGCTACCCAACCTTAAAAATAGAACAAATGCCACACACCGAGCAAGATGTGGCTGACATAGACAATTGGGTCAAGAAAATTTTAGCGCTAAGGAGTGGAATCAAATGACAAGTATTGAAATTAAATCACCTGAAGAGTTCCAAGCTCATATTAATGGGGAAGAATTAGTATATGTAGACTATTGGAAAGATAATTGTCCTAATTGTAAAATGCTTGATCTTTCTTTTGCTGAATTCAAAAACTCTGAAATCGCAAGCAAAGTGAAAGTATTAAAAGTAAAATTAGAAGAAATGGGCGAAAACTTCTTTTTTGACCGTGATGTACAACAAACGCCAACACTTGTACTTTACAAAGGCGGCGAAGAGATCCACCGTTTAAATGGATTTATTCCACCAAACAAAATTGAAGAAGCAGTTTCATTAAACGCGTAATTTAATGAGTAGCAGGCCTCCTTGTAAATAGGCGGCTTGGTGCTCATTTTTTTACGAGTCCTTGCGATATTTTTCACAAATAAATTCTTCTAAAGGAGTTAAAACAGTGAAACAACTACAAGCTGAAATTACTGCTTTTCTAAAAGAGCGTGATTGGCTAGATCAATACAATCATCCAAAAGATTTGGCAATTTCATTGTCACTTGAAGCAGCAGAATTACTTGAATGCTTTCAGTGGAAAACAGATGAAATAGCGTTAAAAGAAAATCGTGAAGAACTTTTAAAAGAAGTAGCTGATGTGCTTATCTATGCGCTTCAAATTGCAGAGAGTATGGGGGCGGACGGCGAGGAACTTGTTCGAATGAAATTAGCAGAAAATCGTAGGAGAACTTGGCCAAAAAAATAAAAAAAGCTGCTTTACCAAATGATGATAAAGCAGCTTTTATTTTAATAAGAATAAGAACGTTTACGGCGTTTTTTTGAACGAATCATTGTAAAAATTCCTGCTATAACTAAAATAATAGAAATGATACATACACCAAAACCGATAAGTCCGGTAATGCTAAATGAAAAGCCAAAACCAATCAAACCAATCAGAAGTAACACTAAGCCAGCTAGTTTCATTTGAAAACTCCTTTCAGAAATCTTATCTCTATTATATAGGAATTATCTGAAAAAAATAAGACTTTAAAGATAAAAAATTTTTAAAGATGAAATGCATTGATAGAGCATCAGTTCGCATAAGTTGGAAATAGTCAAGACTGCAAAGGAAAAAAATTATCTGTTATAGTAAGAAAGTGAGAGAAGCAAGGAGGAAAACATATGGATTTTAAAGAGTATCAAATTTTAGCGAATAGAACTGCTGCAACACACGAACAGGCACTAACAAATTACGGACTTGGTATTACTGGAGAGGCCGGTGAAGTTGCCGATTTGATTAAGAAATATGCTTTTCATGGACATGATTTAGATAAGGAGTCTCTAACAAAAGAGCTAGGAGATGTACTTTGGTACGTATCACAAATTGCTAAATGGGCAGATATAAGCATGGAAACAGTAGCAGAATTAAATATCGAGAAATTAAAGCGTCGTTATCCTCAAGGTTTTTCAACAGAGCGAAGTAAGCTCCATATCGATTAAAAAAACGTTTGTATTTAAGAAAATAAATTTTCCTAAAATACAAACGTTTTTAGTTTTTTAGTGAGCTAGAAAACCTGCTAAATAGCGTATAAATTACATATTGGATAATCGAAAAGTAAAACACAAAATTCCAAAATGGCCAGTGAAAAACACTAAACATAATTTGCAATGAATCAATTGGCTGCGTAAGTAAATGGATGGAATGTAAGCGAGAGAACCGTCCAATGTATATCGCATAACTAGATAATAATATTAAGCCAATCAAAAGTAATTGATAACTTAGTAAACTAGTCCAATTAAATCGTCTTCTTATTTCAGCAAGCATTTTTGCGAAAGACCAGAATCCAATAAATAATCCAAAGAACACACCGACGATAATATAAGTGAAATGTCGCCATAACCAAGGTGCTGTTGAAAGTACTCCTTCTGCTCCGTAAATTTCTAAACGTTGTAAATGAAGTAAATCAGTTAAAAGATACGGTGCATTTGGGAAAAATACTAGCCAAACAATCCCAAGTGGCCAAAAAATCCACCAGACGCGAGGCTTTTTTGTGAGAAATACTGCTATTTCGAAAGGTATATAAGCAAGCCCGACATTTAAAATTAGAAAAGTGTAAGTATCTGCAGTGAAATGCAGCACAAGAAAGTATCCGAGTAAGAACGCTCGGCAAGTCCAAATTGCTTTCGTCATGAAATAGTCACCTCGTGTTTGCTATTGTATCATAAATCGAGGTGACGAGGACATCTTAACCTGCTAAATGAAACAAAAGTACTAAAGCAAGACCAAATGCTGAGAGGAAAACAGAACCGATTAACGCCGCAGCAAAAGGTTTTCCACCCATTTTTCCGAACGATGGCAAGTGGACATTTAAACCGAGTCCGCCCATTGACATAGCAATGAGAAAATATGCGCAGATGACAAGAAAATCAGTTACAGATGTTGGAATAATTCCAAAGCTATTAATTGCACTAGTTGCTAAAAAGCCGAAAATAAACCATGGTACAGGAAGTTCAGCCCATGAAAAGCGATTTTTAGTCCCAGCATTAACCATTTTTGCGACAACAAAGCAGACTGGAACAAGTAAGGCTACACGTGTTAATTTAACGATAACCGCCATATCAACAGCTGATGAGCCGCCTGGATCTGCAGCTGCAATAACGTGGGCAATTTCATGAAGTGTAGCCCCTGCAAAAATACCATAACCATCTGGTCCAAGTGGTAGAATTGGATAAATCAACGTATAGATAACAGTGAAAATAGTTCCAAGTAGTGCAATAATCGTAGCAGCCACAGCCGTTTGGTTGTTATCAGCTTTTACTTGTGGAGAAATCGCAACTACTGCAGCAGCACCACAAATCCCCGTACCGCAAGCGACCAAAATAGCTAGTTTCTTATCCACTCCAAAAAGTTTGGCTAAGAAATAAACAATAGTAATACCAAAGCTAAGGCATAAGGCAGCAATTAGAAATACGCGCCATCCAGCATGATAAATATCAACTAAGTTCAAGCGGAAACCAAGTAAAATAATCCCGGCACGAAGAATTACCTTGTTGGAAAATTGAATACCAGTAAACCATTTATCCGGAACTGGGAAAAGTGCACGAATGATAATACCAATTAAAATAGCAGTTACAAGTTGTCCGAGAATCATTAAAAATGGTAATTTCGCTAAAAAATAAGATAAGGTAGCAATACAGAAAGTAAGCGCAATACCATACCAAAATGTCTTCGTTTTAAATAAAATTTGACTCATGTTCATCCCCCTTTCTTTTATACTTTTACTTTACCATTCCTGATTTTATTAGTAAAATTTATATTAATTATATTATTGATAAGTTATTTTTATGGAGGTGTTACGATGGATGAGGCATTAAGAACATATATCCGAGTAGTAGAATTGCAAAGTTTTACAAAAGCAGCTGAAGAATTACACATTTCGCAACCCGCTGTATCGTTGCAATTAAAGAAATTAGAAGAGCTTTACGAAACAGAGCTTATTTACAGACAAGCTAAGAAGTTTATTTTAACAGCAACAGGAGAAATTTTATACCACCGTGCCAAGCAATTAGAAGGACTATATAAACAAGTGGAAGATGAAATAAGTTTATATCACCATCATTTAAAAGGTCGACTTCGAATTGGTGCTAGTTTTACGATAGGAGAGTATTATCTGCCAGAAGTGATTGCGAAATTTCATGCCCTTTATCCGGATATTACAATAGAACTTATCATTGAAAATACCGCGAAAATTGCTGACAAAGTTGAACTTCTTCAAGTGGACACAGGGCTAATTGAAGGCCAGGTGAGTAAGAAAGATTTGGAGATAAGTGCTTTTTCGGATGATGAAATGTGTATCGTTGGTCGAGCAGACGGTTCGCTTACAGAAATTGAGCAAGGAGCGACTTGGATTGCGCGAGAAGAAGGTTCGGGAACGCGTGAATATTTGGATCATGTATTAAGTACTAATGGCTGGAATGTTGCTGAAAAAGTTGTTGCCTGGAGTAATATGGCGGTCAAACAAATGGTTCTTGAAGGGATGGGCTACACTGTTATTTCTAAGTGTGTTGTTCAAACAGAAATTACAGCGGGGAAAATGCAGACCTTTAATGAGTCTGGGAGCTTAATGCGGAAGTTTTCGGTACTGAAAAACAGACAAAGGCTTGAGAATCGAATTGCTGAAACTTTTTTAACATTTTTAAAGGAAAATCAGTAAATAAAACTAGCTTTTTAATTAACTAGTGCTTACAATGAGAAAGAATACATTTTAGAAAGGGAGAAGCAATGAAAGAATATTTTATAGATCGTTCCTATAAGGCTTCTATGGGAATTGCGAATGCGGTTCTTGTAACGCTTGGAATTGGACTTCTTTTGCAAACAATTGGGCAGATGACAGGGATTTCATTTCTTGCAACGGTTGGCGCAATTGGTAAAACGATGTTAATTCCGGGAATTGGTGTTGGTATTGCGATGTGCTTGCACGCAAACACGCTTGTGACGATAAGTGCGGCAGCCTCTGCTGTTATTGGAGGCGGGGCAGTGGCGACGTTAGCTGGTGGCGGAGTTGCTATTACTAGCGGAGAACCAGTCGGAGCTATTTTGGCTGTTATTGTGGCGGTTTGGACTGGGAAGCGAGTCACTGGAAAGACGAAATTTGATATGATTTTGATTCCCGGTGTTTCACTTTTAGCTGGTGGACTTAGTGGTATTTTATTTGCAAAGATAATGGCACCGATTTTAGCTTCTGTAAGCCTTGGAATTAGTTCATTAATTGGTGGTTCACCGCTGATTTCATCGATGATTATTGCTTTTGTGTTTGGGTTACTGATACTTAGTCCAGCTTCATCTGCTGCGCTCGCGATTGCGCTTCAACTTGATCCAACAGCAAGTGCTGCCGCATTGATTGGCTGCTCGGTACAATTTGTGTCATTTGCGGTATTAAGTTATAGGGATAATAACTGGGGTGCATTTTTCGCCCAACTTATCTGTACACCAAAATTACAAACACCTAATATTATTAGAAAGCCTAGCCTTATGTTAGTACCACTACTAACAACACTGATTGCTGGACCTCTTGGCGTGATGGTGTTCCATATCCAAGCCGCGAGTGAAGTCGCTGGTCTCGGGTTATGTGCCTTTGTTGCACCACTTTATTTAATAGCAAATTATGGATTCAGCACACTTGCTGCTTTTATTTTGGTAGCAGTTGTCTTGCCAGGTGTTATTGCACTTGTTGTCAGACCGTTTCTTATTAAAAAGGAACGCTTGAAAACTGGTGATTTAACTATTGAGCTACAGTAGAATAGTATAAAAAGTAGAGCTTTATCGCTCTACTTTTTATATTGGAATTTTGAATAAGCTTATGCTATGATTTATTGTGATGACAATAATACAATTTGAAAGGGAAGACCTAAAATGGTTAGAAAATTAAATAAGATGAATGATGCGTCGCCACTTTATGCACAAATAGCGGATGACTTACGGGAAAAAATCCAATCAGGAATTTGGAAAACCGGAGATAAAATTCCACCAGAGCTGGATTTATGTGAGTTATACAACGTTAGTAGAATTACCGTTCGGAAAGCAATTGATGAACTCGTTCGTGAGAATCTACTTTATAGAGAGCGTGCGAAAGGTACTTTTGTACGTGACTGGGAAGAAGCAGAGGATGAGCATTTTACTTTGGTGCGCAGTTTTACGAATGAGATGAAAGAACTTGGTAAAAAAGC
Organism: Listeria monocytogenes; assembly: GCF_900187225.1. GTDB lineage: Bacteria > Bacillota > Bacilli > Lactobacillales > Listeriaceae > Listeria > Listeria monocytogenes. Next base: position 2,188,033 of record NZ_LT906436.1, on the reverse strand, counting down.
GGCTACACTACATGCAGAAGTAGAAGTGATCAATGCTGATAAAAAAATTGCGTTGCAGTTGGGGCTTGCAGTTGGGGATAAGGTTTTACAAGTTAAGCGGCTACGAGGCACGAAAGACTTGGCGTTTGCTCTTTTTATCAGTGCGATTCCTTATCGACAAGCGTATTCCCTTCAAGCAGAAGATTATTACGGTTCTTTTTATGAATATTTGAAAGGATTTGGGATTGTCGTTAATCAAGAAAAGGAATATATTGAAGCTATGCTACCAAATCGTGAAGTTCAGGAAGCTTTAGCAATCGATAAGCAGGAACCAATTTTAAAAAGAGTACGGATGACGAAACAAAAAGAAAGTGATTTTAGAGAATACAGTGAATGCTTTTATGTAGGAAAGCATTATCGATATTATATTGATTTTGAATAAAAGAAAGCCTATCAACAATTGCACTGACATGGAAAAATGAGAATGAAATAAAAACCCTTTAAATTAGGCTGCTTGTTTCCTGAAATTAATAGGAGATTGGTAGCCTAATTTTTGTTGAATTCGTTCTTCGTTATAATATTTAATGTAATCTTTTACGATTTGGATTACAATAGATTTAGCGTATTTATACGCTGTTTTATGGTAGAATGTTTCGCACTTTAGCGAGGAATGGAAACATTCTATGGGAGCGTTGTCTGCGGGTGTCCCTTTTCGGGACATACTGCGGATAACGTTTTTCTTTTTACAGCACTGATAATATTCATAAGATGTGTACACCGAACCTTGATCGCTATGAAGTAAACTTCCTTCTGGAAGGGACAACTGATTTAATGTATCTAGCACTAATTCTGTGTCTTGTTTTTCGCCAATGGAGTAGGCAACGATTTCTCCATTATACAAATCCATAATGCTTGATAAATATAAACGGCAGTCTCCGAAATAAAGGTAGGTGATATCGGTAGTTAATTTTTCCAGCGGCTGACTAGCTTGAAAGTTTCGATTTAAGTGGTTTTCTGTTTGATAGTAGGCGGAGCCTGGTCGATTTTTCTTTTTTACTTTTACCTGACATTGCCACTGATATTTTTGCATAATACGCTGTACTTTATTGATGCCAACTTGTTCTTCTTGTTTCATTAATGCGGCGATTTTTCGATAACCATAAGTGAACTGATATGCTTTACATAACTGCCCTATTTTTTTCTCCAATGAGCTCTGTGCGAAATCTTTCTTTTTCCAGCGATAATAGGTAGATAAAAGTACTTGTAGTATCTGACAGATATCTTTGACAAGATACTTTGTTTTTAGCTCTTCTACTAACAAAACAAAATATGCTGGATTCACTTCCTTTCCAATGCCTTGTACTTTTTTAAAATTTCCAGTTCTAGCTCTTTTTGCCGAAGAGCTATTTTTAATTGTTCTATTTCTGGTAATTCAGGCACCCCTTTTTGGTATTTATATTGTTTACCTACTCCTTGGTGAAACCTGTGGGTTTCTTCATTTCGATACCAGCGCCACCAAGTTTTCACTTGTGTTGGATTTTTGATGTTTAATGTTCTCATAATTTCTTTGGTAGATTTACCTGCTAATTTCATTTTGATAGCTTTTTCTTTTATTTCTGCTGGATACATTACTCTTGTACTCATAGAAACACCTCCGTTAGTTTCATTTTACATGAATCCAACGAAGGTGTTTTTATCTTATTCTCATTTTTTAGTGGCAGTGCCCAATCTTGATAGGCTTTCTTTTACTATAAGTTACGTACAAATGCTTGAATAACAGCTACTTTTTCACTAGCGCTTGTATTTCTAATTTGATAAGTTCCGACGATTGCAGGGACGATAAATGTTTCTCCGTAATGCACTTCAAATGGTGCGAAAGAGTCGTCAATACTTTCAACGACAGCACTTGTTCCTTCTACCAAATTGAGCATATTGACGCTATCGTTTGTGTGGACGGTAACAGTTTCTTTAAACCAGTGGCGTTGTGTTTCGATAAACTCTAATTCATGTAGCCCGGTGCGCTCTACTTTTGAATCGTTATCTTCGTGTAATGTTTCAAATTGGTTTATTAAGTTGTCATTTACCCATTTGGTATCGCGGTCAAGTTGTAAATTTTCTCTGCCGTGCTCTAAATGAACAGGGCGAGGCATGCCGTCGAGTCCAGTGCGTTCCCAGTCCCATAATTTAAAAGTGAAAATATAAGGGGTGGCACTTATTTCTAGGACGACGGTACTTGGACCACCGCAATGAATCGTCCCAGCTGGAATTAAAATATGATCGTGCTTTTTCACTGGGAAGACGTTAATGTATTTTTCATCGGGAAAACGGTAATTTCCTTCAGCGGCTTTTTCTAGATCTGCCATAATTGCTTCTTTTGTTGTGCCTTCTTTTGTTCCAAGGTAAACGGTAGAGTCACTATCTGCTTCTAAAATATAGTAACTTTCATCTTGGGTATAATGAATGCCAAACTTATCTTGCGCGTACTCTACTAATGGATGGACTTGAAGGCTTAAATTACCACCGCCCACTGTATCGAGATAGTCAAAACGAATCGGGAATTCCGTACCGAAACGGCTATGTACTTTTGGTCCAAGTAATTCATTTGGGAAATGGTTTACTACATTGGTAGACGGGACTTCAATCCGAATATCCCCAAATCGCATGTATAAACTATTTTCTTCAGGAACACCATCAAATGCCCAACCATAATTGTCAGCAGTAGGGTCAAGTCCGAAGTTGTTTTTCATCCACTGGCCACCCCATACACTTGCATCAAAGTAAGGAACTACTCTAAAAGGAGCTTTCGAAACTTGTTTTAAACCATTTCGGTAATCTTCCCCGCGTACCATTTTTGGTTCATTTTTTTTATTTGTATCAAGTAAGAAATCTATTTGTTGATAAAGTTTTTTCTTTTGGCGGTCAGCCATGCGCCATTCAAAAAAGTAACCTCGTTTGAATTTACGAAGCGCATCTTCATTCGCATTGTCTGCTTTCCAGTTAGGTTTATTTTCTCTGCGGTAACGGCACTGAATCTCCCAGCGCGCTAAATCGGCATAAATAAGGATGTCTGGATTTGGTGCTATAACTGTTGCGCCAGTCCCGTAAATTACAACTAACCCCTTACTAGCCGAAATTTCTGCTTGAATTTCAGCAAGTTTTTCTGCTGGATAAAAGTCGCTCACTTCATAGTGGGACATAATGCCGAACACACGGTCATCTGTTAAGTGAGATTGGACTTTATTTGTTACTTCTTCGTTATTTAATGCCCACTCATCCGCGAAAACCGCTTTTTCGACAGGTAGTAATGGAAGTAGTTCGGCAACAATTTCTTCATTTCGCGTTCCAGGGTAACATTCAATAGCAACGATAATATGTTCATTGTTCTTCTTTTGGATGGCTGTTAGTAGCTCTCCGGCAATATCTTTATAACCAGCCCAAGCACCATCAAATTGATGAATTTTCACTTCAGGTGCTAAATCGTACGTACTCAAAACAATCACTCCTTGTTTATATTGTTATTACAATATAAATATAACACTATAATCATTGTTTGTCATTACAATCTATTGTCTATTTTTGTTATAACAATACAATTGTTTTTGTAACGTAATGGACACATTTTTTCGCAAAAAGCCATATCTAAATAGAGATTTTTCGTGTAAAATATAACATTGAAAGCAATAAAAATTAAAGAGGTTCGAATTATGGAAAAAAGTGGATTTGTTGCAGATCCGATTTATGGAGAAATCAAGAATGAGATAATGGCCAATACTTTGGAAAATGGCGAGAAAGTGGACATAGAAGACATCATGAAACGATTTCAGGTCAGCAAACGAGTAGCTTTTAGTGCGCTCCATTGTTTACATAAGAGTGGTATACTATGCAAGAACATCGGAGAGAGCGGTTTTTCAGTCGCAGTAAATAGTGAAGCCGAGCATCGCGAAAAATCACGATTAAAGTTAGCTTTTTTTCATTTAAATTATGCTGTACAAAAACTACAAGAACAAGACGCAGAATTATGCGCAACATGCTTAAGAAAGGAGTTAGTATATATAAAACTAGCTGCTCGAGAGCATGACACAGAAGTCTTTATTAATCATGTGAAAAACTTTTATGCTTGTATGATTCACTATACAGAAATGCCGGCAATGGAGAAGAACATTGATATACTAAGCCAGACACTGCGAAATATGAAAGAAAAGAATGAAAAGTTATTTTTCGAGGCTTTTACAATAGATGTTTCGCAGGCCTTGGAGGAATTAGTAACGCATTTAGAAGCGAAGGAATTTGAAAAATGTCACACAGTCATTCAACAGTTTTACGATAAAAATATCTCTATCTTGTTTTCAGAATCAAAAAACCCCGAATGACGATTTCGTCACGCGGGGTTTTTCTTTTCGGATGAGCTTGTCTTGCCACTCATCTGATGGGCCGGACCATGTCTGGATGTTTCTGAATAAACATACAACATTCGGAAAACGGTGAGGCATTTTCAAACAAGTAGGCGAATTCTTTGTCTTGCTACTTACTTCTCAAGATATTCTAACTTACGAATAAATGAGCGCCCGTAACTTGCTTAAATAGTGGCCATGAATGATACGATACTTTATTCGCTTATTTACCAATGTAGTGAGGATAAAAATATTGATAAACGAGCGACGTAACGAAATTCCGTCTTCCTACAACTAAGTTAGCGTAAAGTCCTTGACGCGGCGTATACTCCTCGCCTTCCTCCTGTAAGCTAACTGTAGTTGCTTGACACTAAAATCCTTCACCAGACGTTTGCCGGCATATGACAAAGCTGAGAAAAAATCAGCTTGTACACCAAGTTTGTTTCATTCGCATCACCTTTTATTTGTTCGTTGTACTATATATATAACCGTTCTAAATAAATGTAAACGCTTTATTAGTAAAATGATTATAAAGTCATAGTTTGAATTTTAAGCCAGGCCTTTTGTCAGAGGAAATAAGCCATTAGAATATCATCAACAAATTCGCCTTGAATAATGAATTCTTTTTCGAGGAGCCCTTCCTGTTTAAAGCCATTTTTTTCATAAAAACGAATGGCTTTTTGGTTGATGGATAAAACTCGTAAGGCGATTTTAATGTAGCCTTTTTCGCGCGCTACTTCCTTCATTTTGTCCATTAAAAGTTGACCAATGCCCGCGCGTTGATAGTCTGGATGCACAGCGATATCAATTTCTGCGACGTGTTTATTTGATGCGAGTGGGATAGGGGACTTATAACCAAGAATCCCAACTACTTTATCATCCGTCACGACAACAATTTTGGAACCGGGCGGACTTTTAAGTAAAAATTCTGCCTCGCTATCAAAATGGATATCGCCAGGCGTTGTTCCTGGTGTCCAAACTAAATGTTCTAATTCAATCATTGAAGCGGCATCTTCTCGTTTAGATAGTCTGATTTGCATAATGTACCAACTTTCTTTATTTTCTTTTTGCATAAGATAGTGATGTTTTCCAAGTTTTCCATAGACCGTCATTACTGTAAAGTAGCACATTTCCTTGGTAAAGGCGGACAGTGAGGAAAAATGCGCCGACAACACTCACAAGTAAAATGGCGAGTGAACTAAAGATACCGATAGTTGAAACAGAAAGTAAGTCCATTCGTGCTAGCATCATCATTGGTGAGAATGTCGGAATATAAGAACCAATGATAACAAGCATATTATCTGGGGCATTAGCTGCTGCGATGGAACCCCAGTAACCAATAATAGCAAGAATCGTCATCGGATAAATAAACTGAGCCACAGTTTCCACATTCGGGACCATCGAACCAATCATGGCTGCGAGTAAAATGTATAACAACAAACCTAAAATAACAAATAGTAAATTTAGCACAAGGTAGTAGGCTGGGAAAACAGCAATTTGATCTAAGACGTTTTGTACCATTTCAGTATTTCTACCAGCAATTAGGACGATAGCGCCACAAATGATGTAAAACCCAATTTGTGTTAAAAGCATAAAAATTATCGCAGTCAATTTGGCAAATAAGTGAGTTGTTGCAGAAACGCTGGATAAAATGACTTCCATGATGCGCGTGCCTTTTTCTGTAGCTATTTCAGAAGCAACAATGTTTGCATAACTCATCACGAAAATAAAAATAATTAGTGTTAAAATCAGGACAGCAGCACTCATCACATCTTTTTCGTGGTTTGTTAACTGATTGTTGGATTCTAAATCATTGGTGACCGAAACAGGAGACGTGATAGATTGCAATTGTTCATTGGTGATTTTATAGGCGGCTGCTTTTTCAGCAATTTTGGTAGCTGTAAGGTCTTCGGTTAAACGTGTAATAATATCTTGACCAGCTGTTTCTTGCGTTGTATAAACGGCACTTACTGAATCATCTTTCTGTGTAATCGTGACAAATCCGTCTATCTTACCGTCTTTCAGAGCGGACTGGGCGGATTTTTTGTCTTTAATGTCCGTATTTACTTTGAAATGATTTTTATCAGCAGCCAAGGATTTGGCAAAAACAGGATCTTCTGCAAGTACCGCAAGCTTTGTAATATCGCTACTTGAGTCAAAATAGTCGACCATTTTCGGAATACCAGCAATGAGCGCAGCGATTAAAACGGGAAAAAGTAGTGAAATTAAAAATGATTTTGTTTTCACACGTCTTTTGTAAACTTGCTTCGTTATCACCCAAAATTTACTCATTCAACTCACCAGCCTTCCATTTGAAAATTTCTTCCAGTGTTGGAGCTTGGAGACTGAATGTTTGGATGAAACCATCTTTTGTTACATAGTCAAAAATTTTCTCTGCGTCGCTTTCATGCGCAATTTCAAGCTGTAGAACGCCATCACGGTGGGTTTGGACATTTAATACACCAGGTAAAGTAGCGAGTTCTGCTGCACTGTGGCTGGATTCAATCAAAATACGTTTACGACCAAAAACAGATTTTACAGATTCAGTCGTTCCTTGGAGGACCACATTTCCTTTTTTTAACATTAATAGCGAGTCGCAAAGCTCCTCCACATTTTCCATCCGATGACTGGAAAAAATAATAGCTGCCCCAGAAGCGCGTAAGTCAAATACAAACTTTTTCAAAATTTCTGCATTGACTGGGTCTAAACCGCTGAATGGTTCATCTAAGATAACTAGTTTTGGTTGGTGGATAATTGTACTTAAAAGCTGGATTTTTTGTTGATTTCCTTTGGATAGTGTTTTGATTAAGTCTGTTTTTTTACCGACAATTTCAGCGCGTTCTAGCCAGCTATCAATTTCTGCCTTTATTTTTTGTTTTGGATATCCTTTTAATTCAGCAAAAAATATTAATTGTTCTTCAATTGTGACATTTGGATATAAACCACGTTCTTCGGGTAAATAGCCGATAATATTTGGATCGATTTTGCTTACTTCTTTGCCGTCCCAAGTGATTTTTCCAGAAGTAGCTTCTAAAAAATGCAAAATAAGGCGAAAAGTAGTTGTTTTACCAGCGCCATTTTGACCAATTAATCCGAGTATTTTTCCTGGTTCTACCCGAAACGATAAATCATTGACAGCGACTTTTGTTCCAAATTTCTTCGTAACATTATGTAGTTCAAGCGTCACACGAGCACCCCTTTCTAATTGTTCCCTGTTTTTATTATACGGTTTTATTGGAGGATTGTCTTGCTAAAAGTAAAGAGCTATGATGATTACTTTTTTCACAAACTCAGCCAAAAAATTGTCTAGTGTAGTGGACATAACTTGTTGTAACCGTTTTCTTTTATTTGTGTATAATAGAGCGTAGAGGGAGGTGATGAAATGCTTCTAACCAAATCGGAGCATGCATTAATTAACTTGTTCTTAACGAAAAACGATTTTTTGACAGCAAAGCAATTAGCTGAAATTCTAGACGTTTCCTCTAAAACGATTTATCGCAAGATTAAAAACATCAATGAGACAACTGGAAGAAAGGATATCATCATTTCTGAAAAGGGGCGTGGTTTTAAGTTAGATTACAAAGCTTACATACAAGCGAAATTAGAAACGACAGGTGATATTTTTGGCTATACACCGACAGAAAGACGTGAAAAAATCTTGCTGCAAGTATTGTTTAAATCACCAAAGTACTTGAATGTAACAGAGCTGTATGAAGATTATTATGTTGGGTATAATTCAATCAAAAATGATTTCTCTCTTTTAAATCAAGCCATCGAGAAATATGATTTGGCTCTTGAAAAAAGGCAAAAAGAAATACGGGTTGTTGGCACTGAAGAAAACATCCGGACCGCCATTAATGAAGTGATTAACAACTTGGATTTATCGACCTATGATGATTTGAAAACAGAATACAGTGATCTCAATAAAGCCGACGTTCAGTTTATTGTGCGGCAAATGGAGTTGATTGAGAACAAGCTGATGATTAGCATTCCGTATCCGTATGATATTAATATCTTTTCGCATTTGTATATTTTAATCAACCGTTTCCGTCAAGGGGAGGTAGAAGATTTTAAAGAAAGTGATGATGATTATATCGTCACAAATGAAAAATTGCATACGCTTGCTGTAGAAGCCATTGATGCAATTGAACAATATTTAAAAATGAAGCTACCGAAGCGAGAGACTTTCCATTTTTTACAATACTTGATTTCTTCTCGTTTTAACCATGAAATCGAATTAGTTCCAGGTAAAATTTTACCGATTGTGGAAGAGATGACTGATTTTTATATTGAACAAGTGGCTGCTAAAATTAATATGCCGATTAATAAAAAGCAATTAAAAATCGAATTGCTGAGCCATATGAAACCAATGGTTAATCGGATGAATCACCAAATTCACATTAAGAATAACTTGTTGAGCGATATAAAACTAGAGTACGGCGAACTGTTTGAAATCATCAAAGAAACTGCACGAGATGTAGCGAAAACCTTTAAGCTAAATACAATCTCTGACGATGAAGTTGGCTATATCACTATATATTTTGCGAAACACATGGAAGCGTCTCCTCTAGTCAAACGAATTATCATTATGTGTTCAAGCGGCATCGGGACGTCAGAACTTTTAAAAGTAAAGGTTCAAAAAGCTTTTCCAGATGTTGAAATAGTAGACGTTTTATCATCTACAAGATTCAAAAATAACTTGCAAGACTATCAGAATATTGATTTTATTCTAACAACAATTAATGCAGAAAGTACGAAAGAAATCCCGTCGTTACTTGTAAGTGCGATGTTTACCGAGAAAGATAAAATAATGGTAAAAAAATTGATGGAAAGTTTATAGGAGGCGAATCCATGGATATCCAAGAATTAGATATTAGCAAAGTAATAAGCCCAGCACTTGTAAATTTAGACTTACAAGCTACAAGTAAATTAGAAGTCATTGAAGAGTTAACAGATTTACTTGTTGAAACTGGGGCAGTAGCAGACAAAGATGCTTTTATAGCAGATGTATTATATCGCGAAGAAGAAGGTAAAACGGGACTAGGGGAAGGAGTCGCTATTCCACACGGGAAGTCGACAAGTGTTACGAATACATCCATTGCCGTTGGAAGAACTAAAAACCCCGTTGAGTGGGAGTCGCTTGATGATAAACCTGTAAATATTATTATTCTTTTCGCAGTGAAAAATTCAGATGCTACAACAACTCATATTAAATTACTTCAAAAAGTAGCAATCTTACTGGCAGACGATGAGGTGATTGGTCAATTTCAAACTGTACAGACAAAAGAAGATTTTATTAAGTTGTTAGCCAAAAATCAGGATTAGGAGGAGTTTGGGATGAATATTATCGGAATAGCAGCTTGTACGTCGGGAATCGCACATACGTATATTGCTAAAGAAAAACTAACAAAAGCAGGGTTAGCACTTGGTCACAACGTTCATATTGAAACACAAGGAACAATTGGTATCGAAGACGAACTTTCAGCAGAACAAGTGAAAAATGCCGATGTAGTTATTATTGCTGCCGATATTAAAATTAGTGGGAAGGATCGTTTTAAAGGAAAACGAGTTGTCGAAATTCCAACGGATCTAGCGATTAAAGCACCAAAACAAATTATTAATAAAATAGACAAAGAAATAAATAACTAGGGAGTGAACCGGTATGATGAAAAAACTGCAAATCAAAAAACATGCACTTACAGCGATTTCGTATATGTTACCGTTAGTTGTTGCCTCGGGGTTACTTATTGCCATTGGAAATTTAACAAATGGACAAGTTATTGAAAACTACAAAGCACCGTACTCCATTCCTGATGCTCTTGTCTCTCTCGGTGTGCTTGGTATGGGACTGCTTGCACCAGTTATTGCAGGGGCGATTGCCTATTCGATAGCAGACAGGCCAGGAATTGCGCCGGGATTACTCATGGGGCTTATCGCCAATTCGATTGGCGCTGGGTTCTTAGGCGGAATGCTCGGTGGATACTTAGTCGGTTATTTTGTACTTATTCTTGTGAAATATTTAAAAGTGCCTAAATGGGCGCAAGGTTTAATGCCGATGATGATTATTCCGCTAATTAGTAGTTTAGTCGTCGGGCTTCTGATGTACTTTGTTGTAGGGGTTCCAATCGTTTGGGCCACGGAGGCGATGACAAGCTTCTTACAAGGTATGCAAGGCAGTATGCGCTTTGTTTTCGGAGCTGTACTTGGAGCTATGGCGGCATTTGACTTTGGTGGACCTGTAAATAAAGTGGCTTCCTTATTCGCAGATGGGCTTCTTCTTGAAGGCGTCAAAGAACCAGAAGCAGTAAAAATTCTTGCTTCGATGGTTCCGCCATTTGGGGTGACCCTTTCATGGGTAGTTTCCAAATTAATTAAAAAGAAAAAATACACGAAGTCAGAAGAAGACAATATCAAAATTGCTTTCCCTATGGGGATTTGTATGATTACAGAAGGTGTTATTCCCATTGCGGCGGTTGACCCCATTCGCGTTATTATTTCTTGTACACTTGGTGCGGCAGTCGGCGGAGGTCTTAGTATGACTTGGGGAATTGGCTCACCAGTTCCATCAGGCGGAATGTTTATCGTCCCAGCAATGAATGAACCACTCTTATTCTGTTTAGCATTATTAATTGGTACTTGTGTCACAGCAGCCATGTTACTCATCTTGAAACGAGAACCTACTAAAGAAGAAGAGCTCATTGCTGACCAAGGATTAGAAGAGGAAGATGAAGTTGATCTGTCTGGAATTAAAATTTCATAAGGTGAGGAGATTTTGAAATGTATGTTTCCATGAAAGGTATGTTAGAACGTGCGAACAAGGAGCATTATGCAGTAATGGCAATTAATTGTTTTAATCTGGAAACGGCTCGTGCGGTCATTGATGCTGCTCAAGAACTTCGTGCGCCAATTATCATTGATTTACTTCAAGACCATTTGACAAGTCATCTAGGGAGTCGTTTTTTGACAAAACCCATTATAAAAATGGCAGAAGAAGCGAGTGTCGAGGTAGCGATTAATTTGGATCACGGGCATGATGTAGCGATAGTGAAGCAGTGCTTAGCGGATGGTTTTTCTAGTGTGATGATGGATGCGTCTAGTTTTCCTTATGAAGAAAACGTTGCAATTACGAAAAAAATGGTCGAGTTTGCGGAGGTTTATCATGCGAGTGTCGAGGCGGAAGTTGGTAATATTGGCGCGGTGACAGGAGATAATTACACTAATCAAGAAATGTATACTGATCCCAAAGTGGCCATCGATTTTGCTAAACGAACAGGGATTGACGCTTTAGCAATTTCTTATGGTTCTTCCCATGGTGATTATCCAGAAGGTTTTAAACCAGCTTTTCAGTTTGATATTGTCAGAGAAATCAAATCCGCGACAAACATGCCGCTCGTTTTGCACGGAGGTTCTGGTTGCGGGGCGGAAAACATTCGAGAATCCGTTCGACTAGGAATCAATAAAATCAATGTTGGCTCCGACTTCATGAAAGCACAAGTAAATCAAATAAAAACTAACTTAAAAGAAAGTCCGGCTGTTAACTATGTGGACTTAATTCATGAAACGATAAAAGCCGGCACAAAAGCTGTTAAATATTATATTCAACTATCCGGTTCAACCGGAAAATCACTTTAAAAGGAGAAATGAAAATATGTTAGTAAATATGAAACAATTATTAGAAGTAGCTAAAGAAAACAAATTCGCGGTGGGAGCATTTAATGTAGCAGACAGTAACTTTTTACGGGTGGTAGTAGAAGAAGCTGAAAAAAACAATGCTCCAGCAATTATTGCTGTGCATCCAACAGAATTAGATTTTACGAAAGATGATTTTTTCCAATATGTCCTTGCAAGAATTAAAAATAGTCCTGTTCCATTTGTCCTTCATTTAGATCATGGTGACAATATGGGAGATGTGATGCGAGCGGTGCGTTGTGGTTTTAGTTCAGTGATGATTGATGGCTCTTTACTTCCTTTTGAAGAAAATATTCGAGTTACAAAGGAGGTTGTAGATGTCTGTCATAAACTGGGGGTTTCAGTTGAAGGAGAGCTCGGGACTATCGGGAAAACTGGTAACAGTATTGAAGGCGGCGTCAGTGAGATTATCTATACAAAACCCGAAGAAGCAGAAGAATATATCAGCCGTACGGGGGTAGATACGCTAGCTGTTGCGATTGGGACAGCACACGGGATTTATCCTAAAGATAAAGAGCCAAAATTACGGCTAGATATCTTAAAAGAAATAAAAGCTTTAGTGAATATTCCGCTTGTACTTCACGGTGGTTCTGCAAATCCAGATGCAGAAATTGCTGCGGCTGTCGAAATTGGAATTCAAAAAGTAAATATTTCCAGCGATTACAAATACGCCTTTTATAAGAAATGTCGTGAAATTCTAAGTACAACAGAACTTTGGGATGCAAACGCAATCTACCCAGACTGTATTGATGCGGCGAAAGAAGTGGTGAAGTATAAGATGGGACTTTTTGAGTCTATTGGTCAAGTAGAAAAATACCAACAAGCAAAAACTACAGCTTGGCGAAGTGAACTAATCTAAATAAAAAAACTAAGAGTGCAAGTCGGCTCTTAGTTTTTTTGTATCTTTACAAGTGGTACATTCATCTCTATTAATTTTTGAAGCTTCTGGACATCGTTAATGCGCCAAGGCTTTTTTTGTGATTCCAAAATGCCATCTTCACGTAAATGGCCTAGAACTTTAGACGTGTAGCTTTTAGAAGTATTAGCATGATCCGCAAGTATTTGATAGGTTAAAAATTCTGGAAGTTCTACTACTTTTTCAGAGATACGTAAGCCAAATTCAATTAGTGTACTTAAAGAGTAATAAATACTTTCACGTGAAGTCAACTTTTCTTGATAAGCGATAGTGTAAAATCTTCTTCTAGTTTCCGCTAATTGATGGAGCATGAGATAATTTCGCGGATCTTCAATCTCCATCATGCTCTTAAAGAAACCAATATCGATTTTCCACCATACAATATCTGTAAGAGCAACCATCATTGTGTGTTCAGGTATATCCTCTATATAAACTGGCAAAAAGGGAAACGCTCCTTTAGACAAAATATAAGAAAAATCACGCGGTTTGTTGTCATCAAATATTAGTTTCATAAAACCTTCTTCTATTATATAGATATGTTTTCGTTGTTTATTGGATGTGATGATTGTTTTTTGTGGGAGCCGCTCTTGAATACAGTGCTTATTAAAACTCGGATTTTTCTTGAGCAGTTTAAGCATATTATCTATCGAAGCAAATTGATCTAACGTTTCTTTTAAATACATACCAATCCCCCCTATGCCATTAGTTTCCCGCAATATAAGCGCATAAAACTTATTCTTCTAGCAGAACATTTCTGCGTAAACATAAGCGAGGAAGAATAAAAGCACGAATTAATAACTTTCACAAATAATACAAAATATCGCGATAATCACTAAAAAATAGAGGTTATTCTTCTAAAAAGGTAGTTAGGAAGGTACTGTTTTTACTAAAATATTATATGAAATTTTTTGGTAGAAAAGTAGATGAAATGTGCTTCGTCTTATAATAGAAGTATCAAAAGAAACTTATACAATAATTTATAAAGTGAATAAAATTCAATTGTGACAAAAAAGTCAAAAATAGTTGGTTAAAGCAGGAAGTTTTGTTTTTTTGTTGGGTTCCTTTTAAAAGTGTTTGGTAGTATCATCACTTGTAAGAAGCCACTCATTGCATTATAAAACTATTTGCTAACAACACAAAATAGAAATGAGATGACAATAAATGCAATCCGTATTTGAAGATTTGTATAGTAAAAAAATTTTGGAAGAAGAATTTGGTTATACATGCTTCTTGCAAACTTTAATTGATAACAGAATCCCTTATAAAAAAACAAGAATACCAAGCAACATGATTTTACTAACAGAAGATACAATAAATACAAAGGTTTATTTTATTGAAAAAGGGATAGTTTCATTAGAGAAGAATAAAAATGTTATAAGTTTTTTAGGATCAAACCAAATTGCTGGATTGAATGATTATTTTATGGCAGAAGCAAACCTATACACTGCTAGAGTTATCGAAACAATTACAGCATACGAATTTGATAAAGAAGATATAATTTGCTCGATTATTGGGATGCAAGAGGGGTGGCTCTATTTATATCTTAATAATCGAAATCACGAAAATGTTTTAATTGAAAAATGTAATTTAATGCGTGGTAATGGAGAAAATCGTTTAAAAGAGTCTCTAGAGCAGCTGGGAAGATATTTTGGAAATGAAAAGGAAGGTGTGCTACGCATTCCAAAATGTTTCACAAAGAAAATTATTGCTAATTATTCTAACCTATCGGTACGTTCAGTCACTCATCTTTGTAGAAAATTGGTTGAAGCAGGTTTTTTAGCAGAAAATTCTAAGTCTTTTGTTTTGTTGGATAAATATGGAAAAATAGAACCGGAAGTAACTACGATTTAATTATACTTGAGTAAAAGATAAACTATTTAATTTATAGTTTATCTTTTTTTATAGGGAAAAAATAATTCACACCATAAAAAAACAAGCAAAGTATTTTCTTCGCTTGTTTCATAAAGGATGAGCCGTGCTGGGTTCGAACCAGCGACCCTCTGATTAAAAGTCAGATGCTCTACCAACTGAGCTAACGGCTCTAAATATGACTGGGCTAGCTGGATTCGAACCAGCGCATGACGGAATCAAAATCCGTTGCCTTACCGCTTGGCTATAGCCCAATAATAGAAAATGGTGGAGGGGAGTGGATTCGAACCACCGAACCCGAAGGAGCGGATTTACAGTCCGCCGCGTTTAGCCACTTCGCTACCCCTCCGCTATAAAATGCCGACTGCAGGAATTGAACCCGCAACCTACTGATTACGATTCAGTTGCTCTACCAGATTGAGCTAAGTCGGCGAAGAATCGCTCTCACTGCTGGCAAATCGAAATCTCTTGCATAATTAATTCTTCAAAACAGATACTAATACATGATATAACATTTTAATCAATTTTACCAGCTTTTTTTCAAAAAAAGTGAAAAATATTTTTGAAGTTATTATTTTTGATTAAAAAGTGACCCGTACGGGATTCGAACCCGTGTTACCGCCGTGAAAGGGCGGTGTCTTAACCGCTTGACCAACGGGCCGTATGATAAAAGTTTTTTACCGCTAGAAACTATTATATAAAAAAAAGATGTCATTTGTAAATACCCAAATTAAATTCTTTTTTTTCTGAAAATATAAGTTTGGAAAACGGGTTATTTATCTTATTAATGGGTATGTATATTGAAAGGCGTGTGAAATAAACTTCCACTTTTTAAAGACATGAAAACAAGCATTATGAACAATTATTCACTTGAAAAGTAATTACTCAGCTAAAATAATACAAATTAGTATTACAATCTAAAATCAGCTGTGCTATAATGTGTCTGGTCAACTTGAAGTTAGTTAAAAATCAAATAAAAAAGGTAGGGAATACAATGGCTTCGCCGCTAAAAAGACTATTAATCGGCCGCCCTCTGAAAACATCAGAAGCTGGAGACCAAAAACTGGGGAAATTAAAAGCTTTAGCAGTTCTGTCATCAGATGCACTTTCTTCTATTGCGTATGGTACAGAACAGATCTTATTGGTGCTTGTAACTGTTAGTGCTGCCGCTATGTGGTATTCATTACCAATTGCGCTTTGTGTACTTGTTCTTTTGTTTGCTCTTAATCTATCTTACAAACAAATTATATACTCATATCCGCATGGTGGGGGAGCTTATATTGTTTCAAGAGAGAATTTGGGGAATAATGCCGGTTTAATCGCAGGTGGATCTTTACTAGTAGATTATATGCTTACAGTTGCTGTAAGTGTATCCTCTGGGACAGATGCGATCGTTTCTGCTGTTCCATCATTATATCCGTTTGCAGTGCCTATAGCTGTAGTTCTTGTCATTGGAGTAACGATTATCAATCTGAGAGGAATTACTGAATCAGCTAGTTTACTTGCAATACCAGTATATTTATTTGTTTTTTCTATTATAGCTCTTATATTTACAGGTTTATTTAAAGTATTAACTGGTATGGATGCAAGTCATGAAACAGCTGCAGTAGGGACTCACGTACAGGGTGTAACCATTTTTCTTTTACTAAGAGCATTTGCATCTGGGTCAGCTTCTTTAACTGGTATCGAAGCTATCTCAAATGCTGTTCCTTTATTTAAAGAGCCACGACCAAAAAATGCCGCAAAAACATTAACATTAATGGCAGGCTTGCTTGGTTTCTTCTTTGTAGGAATAACAGTACTTGCTTTTGTTTATGGAACTGTTCCGGAGCTAAAGGTAACGGTGCTTTCTCAAATTGCTGAAAATGTATTTGGCAGAAACTTCATGTTTTATTTTATTCAAGCCACTACGGCACTTATTTTGGTTTTAGCAGCTAATACCGGATTTTCTGCATTCCCGATGTTAGCATTTAACTTGGCAAAAGATAAATTCATGCCAAGAATGTATTTAGCAAGAGGAGATAGACTTGGCTACTCTAATGGAATTATTACTTTAGCGGTGGGTTCTATCCTACTAATTATTTTGTTTAAAGGGAAAACGGAACTACTGATTCCATTATACTCTGTCGGAGTGTTCATACCGTTTACGTTGTCTCAAACGGGGATGATAGTAAAATGGTGGAAACAGCGCCCTAAAGGTTGGAAAAAATCATTATCGGCTAACTTACTTGGAGCATCAATTTCATTTACAGTATTATTAGTATTATTCTTAACTCGAATTGAATCTGTTTGGCCAGTATTTGTCTTTATGCCAATTATGATTTATGTTTTCCATCGTACAAGACATCATTACCGGAAAGTTGGACCACAACTTAGAATTGACGAAACAATGGACTTGCCGGACTTTAAAGGGAATGCCGTCATTATTTGTGTGTCTGATACCACCAAAGTTGTAGAGGGCGCATTACAATATGCTAAGTCTATTGGTGATACAGTCATTGCTGTTCATATTTCTATTGATAAAAAACAGGAAAAAGAATTTGTAGAGAGATGGAATAGGGTGCATCCTGAAGTGCGTATGGCTAATCTGTTTTCTCCGTATCGATCTATCTCAGATCCATTAATGAAATTTATTGATACAGCTAAACAAAAAGCAGATCAAGACAATTATTCGCTCACGGTTTTAATACCGCAATTCATCCCTAGAAAAGGTTGGCAAAATGTCCTTCATAATCAAACAAGTCTATTGATTCGCACAAGACTTCTAATGAAAAGGGATGTAGTAGTTTCCACATATCCTTATCATTTAAAAGAATAACAAGAGAAAAAACGGAAGAGACCTTCGGGGGAAGAGGGGGAGCTCTTCCGTTTTTATAATGGAACGATGTAATCATAACGGTTGTTTATTTATTTGTAAAAAGTGGAAATTTAGATTTCAAAGAAGAATATTCATCGAAAAACTAAATTTCCTTTAGATGAAAAAGGCATTTTAAATGCCAAGTTTTCCTAGAAAATTAAAAAAACTGCTCGAATCAAGTTTTTTACACAATTTTAAAAATAATGTATGGATAGAAAAAAGAGCACACTTTTTTTGTATATGCTATAAAAAGATAGGCAATAAAACTTGAAAAAATGGAAATAAGAATTAATACTTATCTATAAAATTGAATAAATATAAGTATTACATTATATAAGTAAATGGACTTAAGTAATGTTACAAAGTGGTAACAAATTTTTCTTTTTGATGAATTCATAATGAGTGGATTTTGCGTGTCTATAGAAAGCGCTATATAGAGCCATTTAACGTTTTTAAAGAGGAGCATGGAAATCCATCCAAGCCTTGAAAAAAGCCAGTTTTCGCGTTATAATTTCAGTAGTTGATGGGAGTTATTATTTTGGTAAAGGGGCGCTTGGAATGCAGGAGCAGGACATTAGGTATTATGTACTACCTACTATTATTATTTTTATATTAGGAATTGCTGCAATGAATGCATCTAGTTTTCCATTTATTAGTTTTCTGACAACTACGCTTGTTGCTATCGCTATTGGAATTACTATTGGCGGTGCTCATCAGTTAATTAGATTGGTTATCAAAACTTATCAACAAACGAAGGAACGCAGAGTCTCTCAAAAAAAGTGGCAAACACTATAAAATGACTCATTACATAATTATAATAAACAAAGCATTTTCGGGCTTTTAGAGAGAATGCTTTTTTTGTGGATTAATTCTTATTTTTTTTTGCGTAAAAGATGGTACAATAAGGAAGATTATGAATGGAGGAGGTTGGAGATGGCGACTTTAGCAGATGTTGCGAAACGGGCAAATGTCTCCAAAATGACAGTTTCACGGGTTATTAATCATCCAGATCAAGTCTCAGATGAACTGAAAATGCTTGTTTATAGTGCAATGGAAGCCTTAGAGTATGTACCAAATTATGCTGCTAGGGCGCTTGTTCAAAATAGGACACAAGTCATAAAGTTTTTGATTTTAGAAGAAATTGATACAGTTGAACCATATTACATGAACTTACTGACCGGGATTAGTCGTGAGTTAGATAAGTATTATTATTCTTTACAACTCGTTACACAAAGGTCCAGAAATATCGGAGCTTATGACGGGCTTATTGTTACGGGGATACGCGACAAAGATTATGATTTAGGACTTTTAGATATTGATAAACCAGTTATTTTTTATGGTGAAAATAAACGTGGCTATGATTCTATTGATGTAGATAATAAAAAAGGAACTGCGCTCGCAACAGAGCATATGGTAGAGATCGGTTTTTCGCGAATCGTCTTTTTGGGAATTAATTTATTAGATGAACAGTTTATGAAATCGCGCCTAGAAGGTTATGAAGAAGTAGTGAAAGAACATGGTTTGGAACCGGAGAGCTATTTTATTGCGAATAGTTCCAGTATCGCGGAAGAAAAAGCATTTGAATTACTACGTTATAACTCGGAAAAAATTGCGATTGTTTGCGCATCAGATCGAATTGCCATAGGGGTTGTTCGTGCCGCCGCTGCTTTTGGTCGTCGATTTGGCGAAAACATTGCTGTAACAGGGTTTGATGGGGTTTTCTTAGATAGGATTTCATCGCCAAAAATTACAACTGTTCGTTCTCCGGTCGTCGAGATGGGGGAAGAACTCGCGAAGATGTTACTTGCGAAAATTAATGATCACGGAAAACCTCAAGGAAACCTATTATTTACTCCTGAATTACTGATAAGAGCCTCTACAACTGGAAAAGAAGAGTAATAAAAACGCTAGGAATCTTTATTCCTAGCGTTTTTTTATTTGAGTAAAATTGGCAAAAATGCAATGAAATCAAAAATGAAGTGAACGATGAAAGTAACCCAAACCGAGTTTGTTTTCTTAAATAAGTAGTTCAAAATGAGTCTAGCTGGTGCTAATGTAATGATACATTGTAAGAAATTAAAATCATAGGAAGTCAGATGCCACGTCGCAAATAGTAAAGAGCAGAGCAAGGAAGCTTGCCAGAATTTCCAGTTCCATTTTTTCCAAGCGGCGTATAGTAAGCTAATTGATAGCAATTCTTCGCCAAGTAACATAAATGGAATACTGGTAAAAACGTAGGTCCATGTAAGAACACTGTTGATGCCGTTTTCAGTAGTACTGCCTGCGAAGTAAGCCCACGCAATGTTGAAAATAGAGCTGATAATAATTAATGCAGGAGCACCAATAATTATCCATTTGAAACTAAAATGTTTAAACCAATCAAGGAATTCTGCCTTTAGTATGATAAAAGCAATAACCCCCATACATAGGGCATTAAAAAAAGCACCTATAAATTCTAACACTCCAATATTGGAAATGATGTGTGGCAAAAGAAGAAAAAGAACACCAATAATGATTGCGCTGGAAAATAACCAATACCCTTGTTTTTTAAAGCTTAAAGTATTTTCCATTTTATCCTCCTTTTAGACCTTTTTTCGAAAGATTTCATTAGTCCATGAGTTATTATAGCTCTTTACTTTAAATCAGTAAAGTTACTAATTTGTCACTTTAAAGGAGAAGAGAGAATAGGCTTTCTTCTATAATATGTTGAAAGAATGTTAAATAGTTAAAAAATCTTGTTACCGTTAACGAGCGAGAAAAGGTTGCAAACGCTTTAATGGAAATGCTAATTTGAAATAGAACGATAGGTGATATAGGAGGAGAGAAAATGGAAAAAGCAGGGATTTACCATCAACCGGCGAGTAGCTATGCATATAGTTATGACGCTAAAACACTACATATTCGGATTAGAACTAAACGCTTGGATATTAGCAAGGTTACTCTAATTGCTGCCGACCCTTACTTATGGAAAGATGGAAAATGGCAAAGTGAATCGTATACAATGCGCAAAATCGCAGAAACAGAAGAGCATGATTATTGGTTTTTTGCAATTACACCAGAACATAGACGCCTTCAATATGGATTTTTATTAACCGATACTGAAGGAGAAACAACATTTTATGGCGGACGTGGTTTTTTTGAGCCGACCGAGGCGAATTTAGCTACGATGGATTATTACTTTAAATTTCCGTTTATCCATGCAGTAGATACATTTGAGGCACCTGAATGGGTTAGAAATACCATTTGGTACCAAATTTTCCCAGAACGTTTTGCGAATGGTAATCCAGCTATTTCTCCGGAAAATACCTTGCCGTGGGGGAGTAAAGATCCGAATACAACAGACTTTTTTGGTGGAGATATTGAAGGGATTATCGAGCACTTAGATTATTTAGCAGAGCTTGGTATCAATGGGGTTTATTTAACGCCTGTTTTTGAAGCACCGACCAACCACAAATACGACACAATTGATTATAAAAAAATTGATCCGCACTTTGGAGACAAGGAAACTTTTAGAAAATTAGTTAAAGAAGCGCATAAACGTGGTATTCGCATTATGCTAGATGCGGTGTTCAATCATATTGGGGATACTTCTCCAGAGTGGCAAGATGTTGTTGAAAAAGAAGATAAATCAGCGTATCGCGACTGGTTCCATATTCATAGTTTCCCAGTTCGTCAAAATGAAAATGGCAATATCGAAGGAGAACCAACACTTTCTTATGATACATTTGCTTTCACAACGCATATGCCAAAATTAAATACGGCTAACCCAGAAGTTCAGAAGTATTTACTGGATATTGCGACTTACTGGATTCGTGAGTTTGATATTGACGGTTGGCGTTTAGACGTTGCTAATGAAGTGGATCACGCTTTTTGGAAAGAGTTTAAGAAGGCGGCTCAAGCGGAAAAAGAAGACATTTATATTCTTGGTGAAATTTGGCATGATTCATGGATTTGGCTACTTGGAGATGAATTCCACGCCGTAATGAATTATCCATTTACACAAACGATTATTGAGAACTTTATTGAAGAAAAAATTACCCCAGAGCAAATGGTTTCTGGCATTAATGAACAATATATGCGCTACCCAAATCAAGTGAATGAAGTGATGTTTAACATGCTTGATAGCCATGATACAGCGCGTATTTTAACACGTGCTAATAACGATGAGGATAAAGTGAAACAAGCGCTTGCCTTCATGTTCGCGCACACTGGTTCGCCGTGTATTTATTATGGAACAGAAATCGGCATGGACGGCGGAAATGACCCAGGTTGCCGTAAGTGTATGGAATGGGACGAAGCAAAACAAAATCAAGATATGCTAGCATTTACAAAACAACTAATCGCTCTAAGAAAAGATAATCAAGCTATTATCACATCCGGTGAGTTAACTTGGTTAGAGGCAAGCAGCGAAACGGGCATTACTGCATTTTCTAAAGAATTAAATGGTGAAAAACTACATTTCCTTTTCAATCAAACGAAAAAAGATCAGGATTTCACAATTTCATTTGCTAATACCGCGATAGATATTTGGAATAACCAAGCTGTATCTAATAATCTAACTATCCCGGCAAAAGGATTTCTTGTTATTAAAGAAAACAGCTAAATCAATAGCGCAAAGGAATTTTTCACATGTTTACCGGAAAAATGTTGTTATCGGTAACATGTGAAATCTCCTTGTAAACGCTTTCGAAATCAGCATATAATAAATGCATAGGTTAACCTAATTCACAAACTTTAAAAAAGAATTGAAAAAAGAAAGGGACTTATAAATCAGACAGTAAAGAGCGACTTTTTTCATAAAGAGGAGGAAAAGTAAATGAAGCGTTTCAAAAAAGTGGGAATAGTTTCGGCGGTTTTAGTAATGGCTTTAAGCTTGGCAGCATGTGGTGGCGGAAAAGATACTAGCAAATCGGGCTCATCTGATGAAAAAACATTAACTGTTTCCGTTGACGCAGGCTACAAAGACTACGTTAACAAAATAAAAGGTGATTTTGAAAAAGATAATGACGTAAAAGTAAAAGTTGTCGAAAAAGATATGTTTGAAACATTAGAAGCTCTTCCGCTTGACGGGCCTGCTGGAACTGCTCCAGACGTAATGATGTCCGCATTTGATAGAATCGGAAGCCTAGGTCAGCAAGGGCATTTGGCAGAAGTAAAACTAGGAAATAAAGATGATTACGATGAAAAAGACCAAAAACAAGTAACAATTGACGATAAAATTTATGGTGCTCCAGCTATTATTGAAACTCTAGTACTTTACTATAATAAAGATTTACTCGACAAAGCTCCAGCAACATTTAAAGATTTAGAAACACTTTCCAAAGATTCTCGTTTTGCCTTCACTTCTGAAAAAGGAAAAAATACTGGTTTCTTAGCAAAATGGACTGATTTCTACTTCTCTTACGGACTACTTGCAGGATACGGTGGTTATGTATTCGGCGATGAAGGTACAAATCCAAAAGACATCGGTTTAAACAATAAAGGTTCGGTTGAAGGAATTACTTATGCAACAAAATGGTTCCAAGATGTATGGCCAAAAGGTATGCAAGACAATAAGAGTGCAGATGACTTTATCCAAGATCAATTTGTTAAAGGTAAAGCAGCAGCTATTCTAGGCGGTCCATGGTCAGCAGCAAATTACAAAGAAGCAAAAATTAATTACGGCGTAGCAAAAATCCCGACACTTAACAATGGCAAAGAGTATTCTCCTTTTGCAGGCGGTAAAGGTTGGGTTGTAAGTAACTATTCTAAAAATAAAGATGTAGCTCAAAAATGGTTGGATTATGTAACTAACCAAAAAAACCAAGAAACTTTATATGATATGACAAATGAAGTACCGGCTAACTTAAAAGCTCGTGATACAGCGAAATCGAAAAATGATGAGTTAACTAATGCTGTTATCGAACAATACAAAAATGCGCAACCAATGCCTAATATTCCAGAAATGTCGGAAGTTTGGACAGGTGCTGAAAACTTAATGTTTGATGCAGCTTCTGGTTCGAAAACTCCGCAACAATCAGCTGACGATGCAGTAAAAGTAATTGAAGATAACGTAACGCAAAAATATACTAAATAATAATGATTTGGCGGGGCAAAGATAGCGCGCTCCGCCATTTTTTTCAACTTAGCTAGTGAATCTATATCTAGAATTGAGGGTAACAAAATGAAACTAGAACAAAAACAAATTAAAAATGTTCGTCAAGCGACTTTGTTATCAATCATTCCAGGGCTTGGTCAATTTTATAATAAGCAAAATTTTAAAGGGATTGTTTTTTTCGCACTATTTGCTTTGTTTATCATAGAATTTTTTGCAGTTGGGCTGAATGCACTGATTGGCCTTGTAACACTTGGATCTGTGCCAGGTGTAGACCATTCCTTATTTTTAATGATTGAAGGTACTTTACAATTAATTGTGACATTACTATTTATAGGCTTTTGGTTTATAAATATTTTCGATGCAAGACGCGTGGCTATGCAGTGGAACCTAGGTGAAACTGTTAACCGTTCCGCTCTTGCTATTATAAAAAATATGCTCGACAAAGGTTTCCCGTATTTACTTACACTACCCGCTTACCTAGTGATGACTTTTGTGATTATTTTCCCAGTTCTTGTAACGCTTTTCATGGCATTTACGAACTATGATTTTTACCATATTCCGCCAGCGAACTTAATTGACTGGGTTGGGTTTAAGAACTTCTTTAATATTTTCTTCCTAAGTTCGTATCGGGACACGTTCCTCAGCGTATTCTCGTGGACACTGATTTGGACGATCTGTGCGACTTCTTTACAAATTGTCGTTGGGGTATTTACAGCGATTGTTGCCAACCAAAGCTTTATTAAAGGGAAACGTCTTTTTGGAGTAGTTTTCTTACTTCCTTGGGCGGTACCAGCTTTTATTACGATTATGAGTTTTTCCAATATGTTTAACGATAGTATCGGGGCGATTAATTCACAAGTTATCCCGCTATTAAACCATCTTCCGTTCATTGATATCAATGCGATTGCTTGGAAAACAGATCCTTTCTGGACAAAAGTAGCGCTGATTAGTATTCAAGGTTGGCTTGGTTTTCCGTATATTTACGTTATGGTTACTGGGGTGCTTCAAGCGATTCCTGGTGAACTATACGAAGCAGCTAGAATTGATGGAGCAAGTGCGATTCAACGTTTCCGCAAAATTACATTACCGATGATTTTATTTGTAACCGCACCGGTATTTATTACGCAATATACATTTAACTTCAATAACTTTTCGATAATATACTTATTCAATGAAGGTGGTCCCGGAAGTGTCGGGGCAGGCGCAGGATCAACCGATATCTTAATTTCATGGATTTATAAATTAACAACAGGTACTTCGCCACAATACGCTGTAGCCGCTGCTGTGACGCTTCTTATCTCCATTATCGTTATTACAGTTTCGATGATTGCCTTTAAGAAGACAAATGCCTTTGGGAACGAGGAGATGATGTAAATGAGAGACTTTATGAAAGATCAGCGGACAACAAAGTTTTTAACACAGTTTTTCACGTATTTGTTTTTAACCGTACTAACGATTATTATTTTGTATCCGATTCTAATAACTGCATCTTCTGCCTTCAAACCAGGGAATATCGCGGCGTTTACGCTTGAGTGGTCGGATAGCTGGACGCTGAATAACTTTACAAGATTATTTAATGAAACGTTATATCTTGATTGGTACAAAAATACACTGATTATCGCGGTTGTAACGATGATTATGCAAGTAACGATTGTGACACTTGCCGGTTATACATATAGCCGTTACCGTTTTAAAGGTCGTAAAAATAGCTTAATTTTCTTCCTTATTATTCAAATGGTGCCAACAATGGCAGCCCTAACAGCTTTCTACGTGTTAGCAATGCTACTAGGTGCGCTTGATCAATATTGGTTCTTAACATTGATTTACATCGGTGGTGGGATTCCAATGAACACATGGCTGATGAAAGGGTATTTTGATACTGTGCCGCGTGATCTGGATGAATCCGCCAAACTTGATGGCGCAGGACATTTCCGGATTTTCGCTCAAATCATCTTGCCACTTGTTAGACCGATGATTGCGGTTCAAGCTTTATGGGCGTTTATGGGACCGTTTGGGGACTTCCTACTTGCGAAATTCCTACTTAGAACCCCAGAAAACTTAACGATTGCGGTAGGACTTCAAACGTTTATCGCCAACCCACAACAACAAAAAGTAGCCTTATTCGCAGCGGGTGCCATTTTAGCCGCGCTACCAATTTGTTTACTGTTCTTCTTCTTACAAAAGAATTTTGTTTCTGGCTTAACTGCCGGTGGAACAAAAGGATAATTGATTTTTAAAAAGGCTGTGATACCAATGAAAAAAATTCCGTTTATCATTCAATATGTAAAAAGCACGCTTGGACCAACAGCGATTTTCGAAGGTCGGAAAGTACTGAAATTCTGGCAAATGGTCATCGTGTTTATTTTCTTAAATGCGCTCCTATTGCTTCCTGTTTCCGCGCACTTTGCCAATCAGTCAAGCTTTGATTTACCAAGTTTAATGCCAAAAATGGCGACGCTGGGAACGGATCAATTGGCGTCAAAAATTAGTGGGCTGACGCTCGAAAACGGGGCGTTAACCGATAAAAATGCGCACATCGTTGAAAAAACAGTGAATGGTGTTGCTGGTGTGAATTTAACGAAAGCAGAACTTAGTGGAGCGAAGAATGTAATTAATTTCAAAGACCAAGAAATGACGCTTACAGATGCGAGTGGTTACAATTTTGAAGTAAGCTATCCAAAAGATGCTACCTTAAGCGAAATAACGTCTGGCGAGTCGCTCGTTGATTGGGTGTCGGCGCAGTGGTATTTGGAAAACCAAGCATTTGTTTTCCTATCGATGGTGCTGATGATTGGTTCTATTATTTTCGTTAGCTCACTCATGTTAACCGTATTTACGACACTTTTCATTTGGATGACAAAACGGAGCAGTTTTTCAAGCATTGCTTCTTTTAAAGAATCAGTAAATTTAACGCTAAATGCACTGGGAATTCCAGTGATTGCGGCTTGTATTATCGGCTTTATCTACTTTGATATTACGATTATTATGGCTGTTCAGTCGCTCGGAATGGTGTTAATGATAGCATGGACATTTTTGAAAACAAGATTTTATAAGACTAGTGAAAAAAGTATGGCTGCTAGTCGCTAATTAGGAGGTTTTAGTATGGCACAGAAGCAATTATTTGAAATCGAACCATGGACATTACGGACAACCAAACTAGATAAAGAAAATAAACGTTTGCAAGAAAGCCTAACTTCACTCGGTAATGGATACATGGGGATGCGCGGGAATTTTGAAGAAGGATACTCCGGCGACGGCCATATTGGAACTTATTATGCAGGCGTGTGGTTTCCAGATAAAACAAGAGTTGGCTGGTGGAAAAATGGCTACCCAGATTATTTCGGTAAAGTCATTAACGGCCTTAATTTTATCGGAATTGAAGTACGTCTTGATGGTGAAAAACTCGATTTATTTGTAGATGAAGTAAGCGATTTTGAACTTGTTTTAGATATGGAAAAAGGTGTTTTAAAACGACAGTTCACAGTAGTTAAAAATAATAAGATGTTTCGAATTTCAGCGGAACGATTCCTTAGTGTTGCAACGAAAGAACTTGCGGTTATTCACTACCAAGTGGAAGCATTAAGCCCCGCAAAAGTAGAATTAACGTCCTTTTTAGACGGTAACGTGCAAAATGAAGATGCCAACTATGAAGAAATGTTCTGGCAAGAAGTCGAAAAAGCTTCATCGGCGAGTCGCGGTTCACTTGTCACAAAAACTATTCCAAATAACTTCGGAACGCCACGTTTTACTGTTTCTGCGGTGATGGAAAATAAGACCAATGCTGCAAACGAAACAAACCAAACAAAGGCACTTTACGCCGAAAATCATTTTCAATTCGATTTGCAAGAAAATGAAGTAGCTAAAATCGAAAAACGTGTAGTCATTACAACATCTCGTGATTTTGAGGAAGAGGACATTCTTCCGGCTGGAGAAAAAATCTTACAAAGCTTAGAAATAAAAACATACGAAGAACTATTAACAGCGCATGTTGCGGGCTGGCGTGAACGCTGGGACAAAGCAGATGTGGAAGTTTCTGGAGATGATTCCGCTCAACAAGGAATCCGCTTTAACATTTTCCAATTATTTGCGACTTATTACGGCGAAGATGCCAGACTAAATATTGGCCCCAAAGGATTTACTGGTGAAAAATATGGCGGTGCGACATACTGGGATACAGAAGCATTTGCACTACCAATGTATTTATCGCTGACGGACAAATCTGTAAGCCATAATTTACTCAAATATCGCCATGATCAATTGGATGGAGCGAAAATTAACGCGCAGAAAATCGGCCTAGATGGCGCACTGTATCCGATGGTAACTTTTACCGGAGTCGAGTGTCATAATGAATGGGAAATTACATTTGAAGAAATTCACCGTAATGGCGCAATTGCTTATGCGATTTATAATTATACAAACTACACTGGCGATGATTCGTATTTACAAACAGATGGAATCGAAGTATTAACCGAAATCACTCGTTTTTGGGCCGACCGTGTGCATTTATCTGACCGTTTAGATAAATACATGATTCACGGTGTAACAGGACCAAACGAATACGATAATAACGTCAGCAATAACTGGTATACAAACTATATCGCAGCCTGGACGATTCGTTATACGCTAGAGAATTTAGATGCAGAAGCGAAAAAACGTTTAGGCGTGACCGAGTACGAAATCGCAAAATGGGAAGATATCGAGCATCGCATGTATTATCCTTTTGATGAAAAATGGCAGATTTTTGTGCAACACGATACTTTTTTAGATAAAGAGTTGCGTTCCACGGATACATTAAAACCAGAAGATATGCCAATTAACCAAAATTGGTCTTGGGATAAAATTTTACGTTCTTGCTTCATTAAACAAGCCGATGTACTTCAAGGTTTATATTTATTCTATGATGACTTTGACTTTGATACGAAACAACGCAACTTTGAATTTTATGAGCCACTAACAGTACACGAATCTAGCTTATCACCAGCTGTTCACGCGGTGTTAGCTTCAGAACTTGGTAAATATGATAAAGCAGTAGAACTTTACAAGCGAACTGCAAGACTAGATCTTGACAATATTAACAACGATACAGAAGACGGACTGCACATTACCTCTATGGCAGGAAGCTGGTTATCCATCGTTCAAGGCTTTGCTGGTATGCGAGTAACATCTGGTAAGTTAAGCTTTGCACCATTCTTACCAAATGGTTGGGATAATTACCGATTCAAAATTAACTTCCGTGATCGTTTGTTAGAAGTGAAAGTGGAAGTTGGACAAGTAACTGTAAAATTATGCCATGGAGAAGCTATTAATTTAGAAATGTATAAGAAAAATTATTTGCTAGAAACAGCGGTAATAGTAGAAATATAAGGACAATAGTACTTGTTGGAAACGATAACACATGTTTCCAACAAGTTTTTTCTTTAACAAATCTTTCCAATTTTTGGCGTGACGATTGCTTTTTCCACCTGCACTCTTATGCTATAATAAAGAAAGTGAACCATGTGATTATAAATGGTTTTCAAGAGGCACGGAGGTGAAGTGATGGATTTTTCCAATATGTCGATATTGCATTATCTAGCAAATATTGTAGATATTCTTGTCGTATGGTTTGTAATTTATAAAGTGATCATGTTAATCCGAGGTACAAAAGCAGTACAATTACTAAAAGGCATTTTTATTATCATTGCAGTCAAACTATTAAGCGGATTTTTTGGTCTCCAAACAGTAGAATGGATTACGGATCAGATGCTTACTTGGGGATTCCTTGCAATTATAATTATCTTCCAACCGGAATTACGCCGTGCTTTAGAAACGCTTGGACGAGGTAATATTTTTACTCGTTATGGATCAAGAATTGAGCGTGAACAGCATCATTTAATCGAGTCTATCGAAAAATCCACCCAATATATGGCAAAACGTCGAATTGGGGCACTGATTTCAGTGGCACGCGATACAGGCATGGACGATTATATTGAAACAGGTATTCCGTTAAATGCAAAAATTTCTTCTCAATTATTAATTAATATTTTTATTCCGAATACACCGCTTCATGATGGAGCAGTTATTATTAAAGGAAACGAAATTGCATCGGCAGCAAGTTACTTGCCACTTTCAGATAGCCCGTTCTTATCCAAAGAACTTGGAACGCGTCACCGGGCTGCACTTGGGATTAGTGAAGTGACAGATAGTATTACGATTGTAGTTTCTGAAGAGACTGGCGGAATTTCCCTAACTAAAGGTGGAGAACTTTTCCGTGATGTGTCAGAAGAAGAGTTACATAAAATTCTTCTTAAAGAACTAGTCACAGTAACTGCAAAGAAACCTTCTATCTTTTCTAAATGGAAAGGAGGCAAAAGCGAATGATGGATCGAATTTTAAATAATAAATGGTCGATTCGAATTATAGCCTTACTACTCGCAGCCATCCTTTTTACATCAGTTAATGCAAATAATAATAACGCCACGACTTTTTCTACGACGTCTTCTAGTGATTCAGAAGTCATCGAGAATGTCCCAGTCAAAGTATATTATGATAAAACGAATTTATATATTTCGGGTATTCCAGAAACCGTTACTGTAACGCTTTCAGGGCCTCGAAGCCTCGTTCAATCTGCTAAAGCTCAACAAGACTTTACCGTATACGCAGATTTGAAAAATGCCTCCATTGGCACGCAAGAAGTAAAACTACAAGTGAAAGATGTATCTGACCGCCTAAAAGTAAAAGTGAATCCAGCAACAGTCAACGTAAATGTACAAGAAAAAGTAACGAAAAAATTCTCTGTTGATGTAGAATTGAGCAAATCAGTCGTTGCAGATGGTTATCAAGCTGGAACACCAATCATTGATCCTAAAAAAGTCTCTATTACTGGTGCAAAAGATACTATCGAACAAATTGCTTATGTAAAAGCAACACTCGAAAGTGATGGCAAACATAAATCCGAATTTACCGATAAGGCCACCGTCTCTGTTTTTGATAGCAATTTGAACAAGCTAGATGTAGAAGTAAATCCGCAAGAAGTGGAAGTGACCGTGCCAGTTGAAAAAGTCGGAAAGTCAGTTCCAGTGAAAATTAAGCAAGAAGGCACGCCGGAAAGTGATATTGAAATTTCTAGCATGACTCCCGATAAGTCAGAAGTGGTAGTTGTCGGTGATGATGCGGTCCTTGAAAAAATTAAAGAAATTGAAATTCCAATTGATGTTTCTAAAATCAAAGCAGATACCGTCAAAGAAGTGACTGTCCCAGTTCCAACTGGAGCCAAATCAGTCCAACCAACGACGATAGAGGTGAAGATTAAGACCGTAAAAAAGTCTGAAGCAAATAACAATCCAACAACCTCAGATAGTAATAACCAAGACACAGATACAACGGATAACAACACTGATGATTCAGGAGATAACAATACAAAAATATCCAAGTCATTTTCTAATATGCAAGTGTACATGAGTGGGTTGAAAAATACTTTTGATGCACAAATGATAACTCCTGCAAATGGAAAAGTATCTGTGACGATAACTGGAGAGAAGAAAACAGTAGACGGAATTGCGGCGAAAGACTTGAGTGTGATTGCCAATCTGAGTAAAAGCAAAGCAGGAAGTTACAGTATTCCACTAGAATTGAATGGCTTACCGGACAATGTTGCCTATGTTATTAACCCTAGACAAGCTGATTTCATTATTACGGATAAAGAGGCATCAATTGAAGTACCTTCCAAAAGCACATAAAATAAGGAGTGTGGGGCGCTAGTCTCATACTCCTCCTTTTTGGCAAAGAACTTTTTATACATAGAATAGTGAAAAATCAAGTAATACCAACGTTTTATTGCAGAGGGATGAAATTTTCTCTTAAAAAAGGTATAATAACAAATGTATGGTTGAGATTAGTAAAGATAGAACCAGTATTTGACAAAGTAATGATGAAATGACAAACAAAAATCATTTAGATAATGAATGACTTAGAAGGAGAGTAATGAAATGGGTAAATATTTCGGTACGGATGGAGTTAGAGGTGTTGCAAACTCTGAATTAACACCAGAACTTGCATTCAGATTAGGTAGAATGGGTGGGTATGTTTTAACCCGTCACGTAGGGGAACATCCACGTGTACTTGTAGCTCGGGATACACGTATATCTGGAGAAATGCTTGAATCCGCTTTAATTGCAGGACTTGTTTCTGTAGGGATTGAAGTAATGCGTCTAGGAGTTATCTCCACACCAGGTGTAGCTTATTTAACAAAAGCACAAGGCGCTTCTGCCAGCGTAATGATCTCCGCCAGCCATAATCCAGTAGATGATAACGGTATTAAATTCTTTGGTTCTGACGGCTTTAAATTGTCAGATGATCAGGAAGAAGAAATTGAACAACTTCTTGATACAGCAGAAGATACGCTACCTCGACCAAGTGGTGAAGGGCTTGGGACGGTTAGCGATTATTTTGAAGGTAAACAAAAATATATTCAATACTTAAAACAAACAATCGAAAATGATTTTAATGGCTATCACATTGCACTTGATTGTGCGAATGGTGCAACTTCAGGTCTTGCAACGCATTTATTTGCAGATTTAGATGCGGATATTAGTTCGATGGGAGCTTCTCCAAACGGTTTAAACATCAATGATGGCGTTGGATCTACACATCCAGAAGCACTAGCGGCCTTTGTTTTAGATAAAAAAGCAGATGTTGGCTTAGCTTTTGATGGCGACGGCGACCGTGTTATTGCGATTGACGAAATTGGTCAAATTGTCGATGGAGATAAAATTATGTTTATTTGCGCGAAATATTTACGTGAACAAGGCTTATTAAATAACAACACGATTGTATCCACTGTCATGAGTAATCTAGGTTTCTACAAAGGCTTGAAAGAGCTTGAAATTGAAGATGTACAAACTGCTGTTGGTGACCGTTATGTAGTTGAAGCTATGCGTGAAGGTAATTATAATCTTGGCGGAGAACAATCTGGCCACATTATTTTCTTAGATCATAATACAACTGGTGATGGACTTCTTTCAGGAATCCAATTAATCAATGTGATGAAAGCAACTGGGAAAAAATTATCTGAGCTTGCGGCTGAAATGAAAACATTCCCGCAAAAATTAGAAAATATTCGTGTAAGTGATAAAAACCATGTAACGGATAATCCGAAAGTAAGTAAAGTAATCGATGAAGTAGAAGCTGAAATGGCTGGTAATGGTCGAGTTCTTGTTCGCCCATCTGGTACAGAACCATTAGTGAGAGTGATGGTAGAAGCTGCTACGAAAGAAGAAACAGACGAATATTGTGAACGTATTTCAGCGGTTGTTCGTTCAGAAATGGCACTTAACGATTAAAACAACAAACAAAAAATCCTGATGATAAACTTCATCAGGATTTTATTTCTTTTAATAGAATGATTTGATCTAAGCAAGCAATGCCGTTTTCGGTAATTGTTTGATTAGGATAATTTTCAGTAAAATAATTTGGAATAATATGCTGCATCCGAAAACCATTTTTTTGATAAAAGGCAAGTTGGTCAATACTAGAATTTCCAGTTTTAACGATGATTTTTAAAAAGTGTTTATGAATTGCATAATCAAAAGCTTTTTCGAGTAGTTTTTTACCAATTCCTTGATTTCTGTAATCTGAAGAAACAGCAATATTCATTATTTCGAGTTGGTCATTATTTAGTGGGAATAGACAAATGATGCCGATAACAATATCATCGTGCATTAATTGAAAAACATGGGATTTATCCAAGTATTTTGCAATTTGTTTTTCACTAGGATCGGCCTCTAAAAGCAGAGTGTACGGGACTTTTTGACTTTTATCCCAGATGGTCCAGTTCATTTTTATCACCTCACTCTTAGGGTAACATGGCAAGACATAAATAGGAAGGAAGTGGGCGAAATGCCTAGTAAATGGAGAGGAATATGCGGTAGTTTGCTAATCGCTCTTGGTATTACGCAATTATATAGTTTTATTAGTGCGGTTATTGGTTATTTTAATGCAGAAGAAAATAGTTTTGTCTTTGTATGGAATTATTGGATGTTATTATTTTTTGGTGTAGGACTTTTTATTATTGGTTTTGCCTTTATGAGAAAAGAAAGTTTTCGCCTTGCAAGTATTATTGGCGTTATGTGTTTCGTTTTATTCCAAGGATTTTCGGTATATTATTATCAGCTCCGAGTTCTTTCAAAATTAGAGTACACACAGCCGTTTGAATGGTCAGGAACTTTATTATGTATTTTGGGACTTTTAGTATTAATTGCATTACTTATTGGACCAATATTTCAAGCAAAAGAAATACAAGCAGATCAAGCGTGGAAAACGAAATGGCGTTATGCTGCAGGTGTTTTCTCGCTTCTTGGTGCAGTGACATCGGTTTTTGCTGCAGTAACTATTTTTAGACAATTACATTCGGACAATATTAAAGAAGGTTATTTATTTACAACAGCATTAGATGGATATTTTGCATGCTTTATGGCTGTCATATTTCTTCTAGTGGTAATCTTTTCTTGGCGTAAAGTTTCGTATCTATTAGTTGGTATTTTAATGGGTGCAGCTTTTATTTTACTGACAAATTATTTATCCGTGACAAATTGGATTGATTTTGCTAAAGAAAATTTATCTATTACATTTGGTAGTAATGAACGAGAAGTGTTTGGTATGCAGTTCCTCATGGGAGCTTCTGCTTTTCTATCTAGTATCTTTGGGTATATTGCGAAAAAATAATAAAAAGAAGCCCTCTAATTAAGGTTAGAGGGCTTCTTTTTATTATTTTTTGCCGAAAACGATATTTGTGTAACTATTTAAGGTAACAAAATAGTAAACAATATACATTAATGTATAAACTCCAGTAGAAATAACAACTGGCAAAGTTAAATCAAGTGCTAACATATGTGAAAGTCCGAGAAGTGCAAAACTACTATGGGCGATACCAATGATTAGCGGAATTAAGAATACAACTAATAGCTGTTTAGCAAGGACTTTACGAATGTCTCTACGTGTAAGACCAATTTTTTTCAAGATATCAAAAGTACCAATATCGTTATACGCTTCTGTTAGCTGCTTGAAGTAGATAATGCTTCCTGTTGCTGCTAAGAACACAAAACCAATGAACATACCGATAAAGAGAAGAACTCCAGTGACAGTAATAATTTCTTGGTACATCTTAGTATAAGAAATGAAATTCGTATCTTTTGGAATAACAGCACGCATCTTCTTATCTAATGCTTGTGCTTGTTTCGCATCTTTAACTGAAATGGATTCGACACTGTGAGCAGCAATTGAAGAATCTGCTGCTATCTTAGCTACTTGGCTGTCTGGAAGTACGAGCAAGCCTGGAATAGTACTTATTGGTGAGTTTTGAACGACAGATTTAATCTTAATATTTGGTTTATCCGGCGAAGCAAGTGTGAATTTTTCACCAACCATTTCTTTTTGAGCATCCTCATCATAAGTAATAGTTAGTACCATTTGTGCTTCGTTTCCTTTGAGGTTAGCTGCTTTTTCAGGTGTTCCTTGTTCTTTTACGAGAGAATTATAATCAGATTCGGAAATAACTGGAAAACCCTCGTTTATATCGTATTCTACAAAGTCTGGACGAGCTCCCTCTGCTTTAACGATATAGTAAGTGCTTTTTTGTTTAAACTCTACTGGATGATCAGGGTCACTTTCTGCAGTTTCGATGATTTTATTGTTTGTTTCACTATCTTTAGGTATTTCATATTCAAAGCTAGATGGAGCGGACGTGCTTGCGGACGTATTTGCTTGATAATACACACTGCTTATTGTACCTATAGCAGAAAGGGTTGTTGCACTTAAAATAGAAATAATGATCAAGGTTTTCGCATTGGATGATATTCTAAAGGCTAATTGCGAGGTCGAGATAATATTACTACCTTTATAGAAAATACGTTTGTTATTTCTAAGTTTTGTTAGTAGGTACGGTAAGAAAAAGGTAATGAAAAGTGCAGTACCAATGATTACCGAAGCTAAAATAACTAGTGCCCCAATAGAAAAGCCAAGTTGTGCCCAAATAGAGCCTTTAGAATCAAGTGGTTGTCCAGCGATAAAATAGCCTAAACCAATTAATAAAATCGAAAGTAACGCTAAGATGAAAGAAGGTTTTGGACTTTTTTCGCGTTTTGATTCTGAGTGGAATAAATCAAGTAAAGTGGTGCGGTAAATAATACGGTAACCAGTAAACGATGTAAATAACGTGATGATAATAAAGACAATACTCGTTTGTATTACTGCTGCCCATGAAAAGGCAAAACCACCAATACTATCAAGATTAATTAAGTTAAGTAAAATGGTTACAAAAAGCTTGGAAAGTAATGTACCGGCAATAATACCGATGATTAATGCGCCAAGTCCCATAATAAAATTTTCATAAAACAACATGCGACCAATTTCTTTTTTACGAAGGCCGAGTAAAGAATAAAGACCAATTTCTTTTTTTCTTTTTCGGGTAAAGAAATTATTGGAATAAAGGATAAAAATCGCTACAAAAATAAGTAGAATGACTGATGAGCTTGAAAATGCAGTAGATAATTTAGCCGATTGGTCAATTCTAGCTACAACAGATGGATCTTTCGAAAGAACAAGGAATGTAAAATAAATCATAATACTGAAAATCATAGATGCAAAATATAAAAAGTAATGGACAAAATTATGTCGAATATTTTTCTTAGCTAAATCAAATAACGTCATCTGAGTCGCCCCCCAGTTTTGCAAGGACGTCTAGAATTTTTTGGAAGAACTCCTTACGCGTTTTAGTTCCACGATAGATTTCTGTGTATAATTCTCCGTCTTTAATAAATAAAATTCGTTTACAGAAACTTGCTGCAAAAGCATCATGTGTTACCATCATGATCGTTGATTTATCTTGTTCATTTAAGTCACGTAGGCTTTCAAGTAAATTGGTAGCTGATTTAGAATCAAGTGCACCGGTTGGCTCATCGGCAAAAATTAAACTTGGGGATGTAATAATTGCTCTGGAAGCTGCAGTACGTTGCTTTTGACCACCTGAAATCTCGCTTGGATATTTATCAAGGATTTCTGTAATACCGAATTTTTCACTGATAATTGCTAATTTCTCTTCCATTTCTTTTACTGGGCGTTTCGCTAGTGCGAGGGGAAGGATAATATTTTCACGGATAGTTAATGTGTCTAGTAAGTTGTAATCTTGGAATATAAAACCTAGTTTGTCACGTCGGAAAGTGGACATTTGTTGTTCATTCATGTTTTCGAGTTCTTGTCCGGAAATCACAATCTGACCAGAAGTCGGTTTATCAATAGTAGATAAGACATTTAGTAACGTGGATTTACCAGCCCCAGATGGTCCCATAATTCCAGTAAATTCACCTTCTTTAATATCGATACTGATATTTTCTAGTGCAGTGTAGACATTTCCCTTGCTACCGTATATTTTTCTCACATTTTTTGCTTGTAAAACTGTCTCCATTATTTTCTCTCCTTATAAAACTAGATTCGGTTAGTATATGTATCATTCTATCGTGTATATAGGACTCGTTCCATCGTATCAAATGACATTTATGGTAGATATCCTTACAAAATTGTTAGTTTAGTGAAATAAAAAAACTGGAATCCAGCTAACAAAATCAGTCATTTGTTAGATTGAATTCCAGTTTTTACTTATATTAAATAGTAAATAATTTAGAAAGTTGCTCGGATAGTAACAGGTTTCCAATAAAGAAAGAGCCAAATTCGGCATAACGAGCACTTGCTTCATCAAAGCGCATTTCCGTTACGATGCGTTTGAACTCCAGTGCATCATCAGAGAACAAAGTGACGCCCCATTCATAATCATCAAATCCAATGGAGCCACCAATGATTTGTTGTACTTTGCCAGCATAGCTTCTGCCAATCAAGCCGTGGTCGCGAATAAGTTGTTGGCGTTCTTCCATTGGAAGCATGTACCAATTATCAGCGCCATCCCTTTTTTTACTCATTGGGTAGAAACAAATATGCTTTTTAGGCGGAAGTGCAGGATAGAGTCTCGCGCGAACACCTTTATTTTGATAAGGATCGTCACCGCCAGCCATGTGAGACGCAAGATAGTTGCTCAGTTCCACCACAGATATATAGGAATAAGTTGGTAATAAGTAATCGGCAATCGCTAATTTATTAAAACGATTTTCGACTTCATTTAGCGCTTCAAGGGAATCACGCAAAGTGAAGAATACTAAATCTGCTTTTTGACCAAGAATGCTGTAAATGGTATGTTCTCCTTCACCGATATTTTTAGTAATTTCCATATCGCTTAAAAAATGGCTTAGTTCATTTAACATAAGTTCCTGATTACCTGGATTTAATTCACGCCATGCAGCCCAATCAATCGAACGAAAATCATGTAAACAAAACCAACCGTCTAACGTTTTTACTGCTTCATTCATTATGTATCACTCCTTGTTTAGAATATCACTAACTAAAGTGTAACATATGGAAAGTAGTTCGTCCGTTTCGCTGTTTGTGAAATTCATGTTTCAAATGGACGGTATTTTTCGCGCAAGCTTTGTTGTTTTTCAAGCCGAAGTTCAATGTCCATTCGGTGGAAAAGAACCATATTTCCTTTTTTCGTAAAGGGAAGTACATCGCGTTTCGCTAAGGAAAGGAGTGCTTGCTTAGATATGCCTAAGTAAGTCGCGGCTTCATTCGCAGTCAGGAAGTTTTCTTCAAGCCATTTAAAATCTATTTGTTGTTGGCGCACATCTTTTCACCTCTTTTTCTTTAAGTGTAGAAAATATCTGGCAGAAATACAAGAGAAAACATTAACAATTGCTTAAAAACAAGCTATACTTTAACTAAATGATAAATCTAGGAGGCATAAAGATGAATGACGTATTAACTTTGCTAAGAAATCATCGCTCTTTTCGTAAATATAAAAAAGGGGTCGAGATTCCGGAAGAAAAACTAGATGCGATTATCCGAGCAGCTCAAGCGGCCCCGTCGTGGATTAACGGTCAACACTATTCCATTATTGCGATTAAAGACCAAGAACGTAAAAATAAAATGGCCGAACTTTGCGGAAATCAACCTTACATAGCAGAATGTTCTGTTTTTCTTTGTTTTGTGGCAGATTTTCACCGTGTAAAAGTTGCGAGTGACATGCACGGTAAAAGTTTCCAAATTGCTGGGGAAGAAGATTTACTAATGGTTGCGGCAACAGACATCGGGCTTTGTATGCAAAATGCTTTAACAGCTGCTGAGTCGCTTGATTACGGGACGATTTGTATTGGCGGCTTGCGTAGAAATATTACGGCAACCGCTGGATTTCTAAATTTACCAGAATTCGTCATGCCGGTTGTCGGACTTTGTATTGGCGTTCCGGATGTCGAAGCGCCTGTAAAACCTCGTTTACCAAAAGAAGCAGTTTATTTTGAAGAGACGTACCAAACAGATGTCATGCCTTTACTAGAAGCATATGACCAAGAGATTATTCCGTTTTCAGAGCGAGAAGGCTTTGTTTCTTATACCGAACGGTTAGCCAAATTTTATGACAGACCTTATTACCCAAATTTAACCGAACAAATAAAAGAAAGAGGTTTTTTAGGCGGGAAATAACTAGCATCTTCGCCATTATTAGTATATACTTTTAATTGACAAAACCCAGCAAAAACGCTGGAATGGAGGTAATTTTATAATGACAGAAGCATTATTTTTAAACCCTGTTTTTCAAGACCGAATTTGGGGTGGAACGAAATTACATGATTATTTTGGTTACGATATCCCGTCTGATACAACTGGAGAAGACTGGGCGATTTCCGCTCATCCGAATGGTCCTTCCGTAATCAAAAATGGCGA
The DNA here is from genome assembly GCF_900187225.1 of Listeria monocytogenes. Classification (GTDB taxonomy): domain Bacteria; phylum Bacillota; class Bacilli; order Lactobacillales; family Listeriaceae; genus Listeria; species Listeria monocytogenes. The sequence goes on along the minus strand of NZ_LT906436.1, from coordinate 2,148,437 downwards.
ATATAAAGGCAAAACATTAGCTGAATTATGGCAAGAAAATCCCGCGCTTTTTGGTAATCCGAAAGAAGCAGTTTTCCCACTATTAACGAAAATTTTGGATGCGAATACGGACCTTTCTGTACAAGTTCATCCAAATGATGAATATGCGAAAGTGCATGAAAACGGGGAACTTGGCAAAACAGAATGCTGGTATATTATTGACTGCGCTCCTGGTGCGGAATTAATATACGGACACAAAGCAGCTAGCAAAGAAGAATTCGCTACTTGGGCAAAAAACGGCGAATGGGATAAATTGCTTCGTAAAGTGGCGATTAAACCAGGTGAATTTTATTATGTTCCAAGTGGTACAATTCATGCGTTAGGCACAGGGACGTTAGTGCTTGAAACACAACAAAGCTCTGATACTACTTATCGTGTATATGACTATGATCGTAAAGACGCAGAAGGAAACTTGCGCGAACTTCATTTAGATAAAGCTATTGACGTTACGACTGCACCACATGTGGATGCGAAGTTAGATATTCATACTGAAACTCGTGGCGGTTTGACAGAAACGACTTTTGTTTCGAATGACTTTTTTAGCGTTTATAAATGGGATGTGGATGGCAAGGCTGAATTCGTAGCCAAAGCGCCTTACACGTTAGTGAGTATTTTAGATGGGGAAGCGGTTCTTACGATTGATGGCAACGAACAGGCTATTAAAAAAGGGGATCATTTCGTTTTACCAAATGAAGTGAAATCTTGGGAAATAACTGGCCAAATCACAGCGATTGTTTCTACGCCACCTGTAAAATAACAAATAAGCAGAAATCTTTGTATAAAGCCATTTCCAACAATGGCATATACAAGATTGCTGCTTTTTTATTTCTATGGAATTGTAGATTACTTTTTTGAGTTGCTTAGGATGAATGTATTTATATAGGTATCTATTTCGATTTTATGTTTCTCTGCATCAACAGTCTTAGGGGTGAGTTCATAATAACTGGCCTTTTTCATATTACGTGCATAAAATAAACTGTATTCTATTGGGTGAATCACATCATAGTTATTTGCAAGTATAAGTGTGGGAATCGTTAAATTAGTTAATTCGCTTTTGCATTTTATTGGTCTATCTCTAGGAATGTCGATAAATTTTTTATAGTAATTAACAGAGGCGTCATCTTCAAAATATCGCTTAAAAGTATCAATTGCTTTAGGATAGGTATCTTTTATCGATGGAAATATTGGATCTTGCTCAAATAACTGTGAGCCATTTTTTTTAGGTAAATACATACTTACGGTACTAAACCATTCTATCACTTCTTTTTTCATCGGCTCATCTGTCGCAGAACTCCTAAGTAATATAAGTCCCATCACTTTATTTTCCGCATGGACTGCCAAATTCACTGCCACACCAGCCCCCATAGATAATCCTCCGATATAAAAACGCTGTATTCCTAAATAATCCATTAACGCTAATGCATCACTTGCCAATCTTTCGTAGCTAAGTTTTCTGGAATCATGTCCGCTTTTCCCATGACCTCTTTGATCCAATGAAATTAATTGGATTTTTTCATCATTATTAAATGTTTCAAAAGCAAATTTTAAATTATCACCTAGTCCATGAAGAAACAAAAAGGGGATACCTTCTCCTTGTATTTCATAGTTAAAATCAATTCCTTCGTGTTTGAATAACGGCATAAGTTATAATCCACTCCTTTGATAATATTGATCCAGCCAATTTAGTATTTTTCACCGTTAATCCACGTACTTAGAACCTCGAATTTTTTATCAAGTAAAACCAAGTCAGCGCTATAACCTTTTTCAATTCGGCCCAAATTTTTCATGCCTAAAATATCTGCGGGTGTACTTGTTGCCATTTGTATAGTGTCTTGCAAGTTAATACCAAATTCATTACTTAATCTTAAAGATTTATTCATCGTCACGGTACTTGAAGCTAATGTTCCGTCTTGTAAGCGTGCCACTCCTTCTGTAACCGTTACTTGGTGACCGCCAAAAATATACTCGCCGTCGCCAACTCCCATAGCTTGAAGGGCATCGGTTGTGAGAACCATTTTATCGGGTCCTTTAATTTTATGAATGAGACGCACAATCCCAGGATGAAGGTGGACCCCGTCTACGATGGCTTGGACACTTATCGAATCATTTTCTAAAGCCGCTGCTACAAGCCCTGGTGCCCTATGATGGATTGCCGGCATAGCATTAAAGCAGTGAGTTATATGCGATGCGCCTTTTTCAAAGGCATCTTGCGCCTCTTCATAAGTTGCATTGGAGTGGGCAATTGCAACAACAACGCCTCTTTTTTTCAAGAAGTCAATGAGTTCGATACCTCCGGGCAACTCTGGAGCAATGGTTACCATTTTAATAAGACCATCTGCTTCATCGAAAATCTTTTTCATTTCTTTTAGGTCAGGGTGTCTTAAATGGGCTGGGTTTTGCATGCCCTTTTTTTCGATATTAAGGTAGGGGCCTTCTAAGTGAATTCCTGCAATTTTGGCACCTTTCTCTTTTCCTATCACTTTTTTTGTTTGTCTAATCATTTGAATTAAGTCTTCCAAAGAAGAACTAACCGACGTGACTAAAAAACTAGTACATCCGGTTTCCGCACAAGCCATAGATACAGCTTGAATGCTTTCTGTTGAACCATCCATCATATCATAATTTTTTGCCCCATGAATATGAACGTCAATCATTCCAGGTATGAGCAACCCTCCATTTCCATCAAAAATTGCTTCTTCTGAGTACTCTTCGGCAATAATTTTATTCTTTGGAAGAACTTCTTTTATCAGATGTCCCTCTGTTACGACTGACATATCTATTAATTCATTATCTTTGCAAACTTTCACGTTTTTGATTATCGTCATTATTTTCACAATCCTTTCAAAGATATAACTTCTACTTCTTTAGAAATAAGGTGCTGCATTAAATCTTTTGGCAAGGGTTCATCTGTTATTACGGCATCAATTCCAGAAAAATCAATTTTGAATGCTGTCTTTTTATTCACTTTCGTACTATCAACTAATAGGTATACTTTTTCAGAATTTCTGATAATCTCTTGTTTCATATAGACATCTGTAAGTTCTGAATAAAAGACACCTTCTTCTGTTAGCCCAGCTCCTCCAATAAAAGCAACATCGAAGTTGAATTGTTGAAGTTGGCCTAAAACGGGCTCACCAGATAATACACGCGAATGGAAGTTGAAGAAACCACCGAGCAAGTATACTTTGTTATCTTCTTTCTGAGATGCCGCTATGGCATTGTCCATAGAATTAGTTACTACTACTAAATCATTTTGCTCAAGGCCTGAAGCCAAAAAATGAACAGTGGTCGAAACATCTAAATAGATAGTCATATGATCTTTTATCACTTTACCCGCCACATAAGCAATTTTCTGTTTCTGTTCACTTTGTTTCACTAATCTGCTTGTATAGCTTTCTATTTGAGGTTTTAAAACTGGTAGTGACACTCCGCCTGGATAGCGTTCTGCGAGTCCGCTTTCGACTAATTTTAAAATGTCGCGCCTTGCTGTATCTTTTGAAATGGAAAAAATCTGCATGAGTTCTTCCTGAGAGATAGTTTTCATGTTTTCTAGCAGCTTCAGTTCCTCCACTATTCTTTCTTTTTGGTTCATAATATTCGCCACCTTAGATAATTTATTTTAAGTTTATTTTATGTTTTAATAAGTTTTTATAAGTTAATTATATACCTTATCAAGTTTATGTCAACCCGATGTTTTTTCCGTTTTCTTCTTTTATTAGACTTGGGGTGATTTTTTCGTGCATTTTGAGTCAGCGCTTAATCTAGGTTATAATGATAGGGATAACGTTTAAAGGATGACAAAATATTGATAATAAATGGGAACAGCAACATAGAGGTGAAAAAATGTCTTTAAAGATGAAGTGGATTATAGCGATCAGTATTATCATTGTACTTTTAGTCGTGGGGTGGTTTCTTGGGACTAGGTTGACGGTGAAAAAATATGAAGTCAGTTCTACTAAAATTGAAAAAGAAATTAAACTTGTGCAATTATCGGATTTGCATTTTAGTGAATTTGGCGATAAGAATGAAAAATTGTTACATAAAGTGGAAAATTTAAATCCAGATGTGATTGCGATTACTGGAGATCTTTTTGATAGGCAAGGGGATAGTGTTCCTAAAGAGCTTATTAAAAAGCTTACGAAGATTGCGCCGGTTTATTTTTCGCCTGGGAACCATGAATATGATGTTAAAAATGCCTATGAAGACGACTACAAGCCTTTTTTAGAAAAAATGGGTGTGGTTAACTTAGAAGATAAAACGGCTACTATCGACGTGGGAGGGCAGAAATTTCAGATGTCTGGATTGCGGAGTAGTGCAAACTTAGATTATGACTATTCCTATTATAAGAAAGGTTTAGCGGAGATACAAACGCAGCAAGACTCGCAGTATTATCAAGTTCTATTGTCGCATATGCCGGATTATTTTAAGCTTTATGTGGAGAATGATTTTGATTTAACCTTAAGTGGACATACGCATGGTGGGATTGTGCGTATTCCATATACAAATATTGGCGCGATTGCTCCAGGGCCGCAGCGGACCATTTTGCCGGAGTATGTATACGGAGAGCATTCGAAAAATGGGAAGACAATGATAATTTCAGCGGGACTTGGTGCGGGAAGCCTTCATCAAAAAGCATTTCCGAGGTTAGGAAATCCATATGAAATTGTTGCGGTAACGATAAAACCGGAGTCGAAATAAAAAAGAGCCTTGGAAAGGGCTCTTTTTTGCTATTTAAATATATGATCCAAATTCGTATGTTCGTCTGACTCGCAATTACAGGCTTTTTCAAGTTCGCAACCACCGCATTTTCCCTGTTTACTACGTTTGACAAATTTGATAATAGCATAGATGGTGTAGCCAAAAATTGCACCGCCAAGTAATAAATTAACGATAATACTCACGAAAAACATCCTTTCTTAAACGAATAGACTTCCGATTTGATAAACGAGAAATACTAATACGTAGGCTGTAATGAGTGGATAGGCGACGGCAAATGCGGTCCATTTCCAAGAACTAGTTTCTTTACGAATGGCGGCAACTGTCGCTAAACATGGGATGTAAAGCAAGATAAACAACATAAAGCAATAAGCCGAAAGTGGTGTATAAAAGGTGCTAACGATACTTCCCATGGAGCTTTCTCCAACAGCATAAATAATTGCCATCGTAGAAACTACCACTTCTTTTGCTAGAAAACCAGGAATAAGTGTCGCTCCCGCTTGCCAAGTTCCAAAACCTAGCGGAACGAGTAGTGGAGCGAGCATGCCACCAATAATTGCTAAGAAACTTTCACCCATTGGTACGTCGAGTCCTGATGGACCAGCGTAGTTTAGTAACCAAATGATCACAGAACCTGCGAAAATGAATGTTCCCGCTTTACGCAAGAATCCTTTTCCTTTTTCCCATGTGCTACGCCATAAAGTTTTAAGCGATGGCAAGCGGTAGGGCGGTAGTTCGACGACGAATACGGAATTATCTTTTTTAAGTAAAGTTTTTGATAAAATTTTAGTGACGATAAGTGCCATTAAAATACCAATCACGTATAGTGATAGAACGACAAGCGCTTGATATTTTTCAAAAAATACCCCAACGAAAAGAGCGTATACGGGAAGGCGCGCAGAACAAGACATGAATGGTGATACGAGAATGGTTAATGTACGTTCTTTGGATTCTTCAATCGACCGAGCTGCCATAATTCCAGGAACATTACAACCAAAACCGATAATCATGGGAATAAATGCTTTTCCATTTAAGCCGAAAATTTCCATTACGCGGTCCATAACAACCGCAATTCTAGCCATGTATCCGGAATCTTCTAAGACAGAAATGAAGAAGAAAATAACCAAGATTTGAGGAACAAAGACGAGCACGCCACCAACACCAGCGATGATACCATCTGCAACCAAATCAGTAATAAATCCAGATGCGCCGATGGTTGTTAAGAAGGAAGTCACCCAATCTGTCAGCGAGCCACCGATAAAACCATCGAGCAAATCGGACAGCGGTGCGCCAACCCAAGTAAAGGTTATTTGGAAAATTAACCACATAATACCAAGGAAAATCGGAATCCCGAAAAACTTATGCGTGAAAATTTTATCGAGTTTGTCGGATAGTGGAATATCTGAATTGCGCGTGTATTCGACTGAAGTCAAACAAATATCATGAATGTAATTCACGCGAACTTGATGAAAGTGATTTTCTAATTTGCCGGCAAGCGCAATTTCTAAATCTGAGCGTATATCTTTCAATTGTTCAAACATAGGGCTAGTCGTTAAAAATTCTTCTGTGACTTCATTTTTAGAAAGAAATTGAACTGCGAGCCACCGAGATTGCTTAGCAGGGATAATATCTTTAGTTAAAGCTTGGATTTCTGCGATAGCTTTCTCTGCGGGTTCTCCGTATGGTAAAACAAGCGGAATCGCCGGTGCCACATGTTTTTCCGATAAAGTAGTTAATATATCATCGGTACCTTTCCCAGAACGAGCGACGACTGGCAAAATCGGAATGCGCAGTTTTTTTGCTAAGTTTTGGATGTTTAAATGAATGCCACGACCAGCGGCAACGTCAATCATATTAAGACCCATCACAACAGGTGCGCCGAACTCAAGGAGCTGAATCGTTAAATTTAAATTTCGTTCAATTTGCGATGAATCGACAATATTTAACATACAATCAAATTTTTCTTCTAATAAAAATCTAGTGACAACTGTTTCATCACGAGAAATCGGGTTTAAGTCATAAATTCCAGGTAAATCAATTAATTTTCCTGTTTTGGAGCGCAAAGTACCGACTTTCTTTTCAACGGTAACTCCGCTCCAGTTTCCTACATATTCATAAGAGCCTGTTAATGCGTTAAATAAAGAAGTTTTCCCGGTATTCGGGTTTCCGAGTAGGCAATAAGTATTTTGACTCATCTGCGTTCCACCATAATGGCGCAAGCATCACATTGTCTAATGCTGATATATTGCCCTTTTGTTTCAAAAGTACAGGGACCACCAAATAGTCCTTTTTGTTTGATACAAATATCACAACCTTCATCGCAACCAAGTGCAAGTAAGCGACGTTTAAGCATAGCGTTCTCAATTTTTAATTCTGAGATGCGAACTTTTTCACCGACAGCAGTTTCATTTAATTGCATAAGCTAGCAGGCCTCCTTTTATGTTATGTAATGAACATGATAATCATTATCAACTATGTTCATTTTATCACGAACAGACCTTAATATGAAGTGTTTTTTTGAAATTGCTGTTAGAATAGCAAAATAGTAGGGTATAACAGCAAAAAAATTTCTTAAGAGCATAGCCGTCTTTTGCCTAAGTGGCATGCCTTTTTACCTCTGTATTGATACACGGAAATAAGTGCTGGAGCTGTTTTTAATCACTTTTTTTCTGTCAAGTTGTTCTTTTTTATAGTAAAATGGTAACTATAATATGTATATTAATGGAGGCAATTAACACATGAGTGATTTATTTACTACAATCAAAGGACAAGTTACTGGGAAAAACGTGCGCATCGTACTACCTGAAGGAACAGATGAACGTATTGTTGGAGCAGCTGCACGTCTGCAAAAAGAAAATATCGTAAAACCAATTTTGCTTGGAAACAAAGCTGAAATTGAAGCAAAAGCAAAAGAAATTGGCGTTTCTGTTGAAGGAATCGCTATTCATGAACCTGCGACCGATCCACTTTTTGATGAATTAGTGGCTGCATTTGTAGAACGTCGTAAAGGTAAAGCAACAGAAGAAGCTGCGCGTAAAATGCTAGTTGATCCAAACTATTTCGGCACAATGCTTGTATACACAGGAAAAGCAGAAGGTCTTGTAAGTGGTGCGGCTCACTCTACTGGTGACACGGTTCGCCCTGCCCTACAAATTATTAAAACAAAACCAGGCGTAAGTAAAGTTGCTGGCGCGATGATCATGGTTCGCGGTGAAGAACGCTACTTATTCAGCGATGTAGCTATCAATATTGCACCAGTTGCAGCAGACTTAGCGGAAAACGCGATTGTTAGTGCCGAAACAGCAGAAATCTTCGGCATTGACCCGCGTGTCGCAATGCTAAGTTTCTCTACAAAAGGTTCTGCAAAATCCGATGAAACAGAAAAAGTCGTAGAAGCAACTGCTCTTGCAAAAGAAAAAGCACCTGAATTAACGCTTGATGGTGAATTCCAATTTGACGCAGCATTTGTTCCAACTGTTGCGGAGAAAAAAGCACCAGGATCCGTTATCAAAGGGGACGCAAATGTATTTATCTTCCCAAGCTTAGAAGCAGGAAACATTGGCTACAAAATTGCCCAACGTTTAGGTAACTTTGAAGCAGTTGGACCAATTTTACAAGGCTTAAATGCACCAGTTAATGATTTATCTCGTGGTTGTAATACAGATGACGTTTATAACTTAACGTTAATTACAGCAGCGCAAGCAGTGAATAAATAATCAGTTTTTAAATAAAGCTATTAGAAAAAAGAGAAGACAAATTTTGTCTTCTCTTTTTTTTAGATGAATGGAGGAAATTTTTCCTTAATGAGTAGCGGAACGAGAAAGTTATTTACTTCACATTCATATTTTTGACATATTTTAAAGACTATAATTTAAAAATTTTATCAATTACCTCTTTCCTCTATGCTATACTAAATGGACATACAGCGGTAGAATTGGTTGATGATTTCATTTGGAATTCGAATACCTAAGTGTCCAATTTTGGTAGACAGGTTAAAGTGTCTACTTCAAGAGAACGCTCTATTTGCTTGTGCTAAATTAAATATAAAAAGAGAGGATTGTAGAAAATGGACGAGAATTTAGTCCGCTGGTTGTCTCTATCAGGTGTTGCTTTATTTGTAATTTTAGCAGTACTGTTAGCAAACAGAATAAATCGGCAGCGAAGACAGAAGCTTCAACAAGAATTTGAGAACAAGTTTTCCATGTTTAAAGTGTATTTTAATCATTCCAATGCGACTCCTCAGGAATTGAACGATCCTATACTTACATTGAAAAGAAGCAAAGGCGGGCGGTTTATCTTGCCTGTATTTATATGTATTATTGCTTTTATTATTGGCTACTTTTATAGAGGCGGCTCTTTCAATGGCAAATTAATCGTGCTAGCAATTTTAGCTTTATGGTTCGTTTGGTCTGTTTTAAATGCTACAAAGTACGTAAAAGTATATAAAAATGCCATAGTTCACGGTAGCTTAATCACAAAGAAAATTAATTGGTTGCATCGTATCGATTCTATTGAAGCGAAATTATATGATTACAACGGGGTTATGGACGCTAGACAAGCACAAGTATACCGAGTGTATGAAGTGAAACGCGGTAACAAAGTAGTGTTTGATATTTGGGAGACGCAGTTTGCTAGTGCCAGATTAATTGAAAAATGCTTTGATACCGAAAATCCTTTTGTTCAGGAGATTCAAGAAAGTTTTGATTCAGGTAATTCACATTATAGGGAGGACTTCTAATGATTCAAAATACTGGGGAATTAATGATGTATATCGGGGGTGCACTAGTTTTAGTTTATCCTCTTGGCGTACTTATCATCAACATTCTGCGTTCATCAACTAAAGGGAGATTTCGCCCTACAAGCACGATGGGGATTGTTTTAGGCCTTTGTGTAGTAGCTGGAGCTGTACTTATCTTTGTAGGAGATTCTTATCGAAAAGATATTAGTAAGGATGTCATGGTTTCTTACTATGAAAAAAATATTCCTTATGAAGATTTGACGAAAGCACAAAGAAAAAATATTGATGCTTCGGTGATTAATATTAGTAAAATGAACAAGGCGGGCGAAGATGTATCCAAGTATGTTCCTGCTTTAGAGAAATATATGTACGAATCTTACATTGCAGACGGAATTTCGGAAAAAGATGCGAAATCATATATGGAATCTTTTTTGAAATAAATAGAAAAACATCGAAAATCATCAATTTGATTTTCGATGTTTTTTTTATAGAATTTTTTCTAAGAAATACCGCATCCAACGATTGTCATTTGTAAGCTCAGGATGAAATGCAGTTACAAGAATATTCGCTTGTTTAGCAGCGACGATTTTTCCGTCAATTGTTGCTAATACAGTTACTTCATCACTTGGTTCTATTAAGTAGGGTGCGCGGATGAAAATTGCTTCAAAAGGAGGAGCATCAAAAACATCTACACTTAACTCGGCTTCAAAACTTTCTTTCTGACGGCCAAAACCATTACGAATTGCTGTAGCGTCAAGTAATCCAAGGCTTTCTTCGCCACCTTCAATTTCTTTTGACAATAGCACAAGTCCGGCACAAGTACCAAAGATAGCTTTACCTTCCTTGGCAAATGCTTTAACTGGTTCCATTAAATCATAACGTTTCATAATCTTGCGCATCGTTGTGCTTTCACCACCAGGTAAAACAAGACCGTCAAGCCTAGCTAAATCAGTTGAATGCTTTACTTTAAATGCAAGAGCACCGGCTGATTCAATCATTTGGATATGTTCATCCACTGCACCTTGAATTGCAAGGACACCAATTTTTTTCATATTAAAAACTCCGATCTTGCATTCTGTCTTCTGGGTTAAGGCGAGACATTTCGATTCCTTTCATCGGGGAACCTAGCTCTTTGGAAAGTTTTCCGATTAATTCATAGTCTGTGTAGTAGGTAGTGGCTTGAACAATCGCACTGGCAAATTTGGCAGGGTTATCGGATTTGAAAATACCTGATCCAACGAAAACACCGTCTGCTCCAAGTTCCATCATTAGTGCGGCATCAGCGGGAGTTGCAACACCACCAGCAGCAAAATTAACGACCGGAAGTTTGCCGAGTGTTTTAATTTCTTTGATTAATTCATATGGAGCACCGAAGTTTTTAGCAGCAACCATTAACTCATCATCCGTCATTCCCGCGATTTGGCGGATTTGACCGTTTACTTGGCGCATATGACGAACAGCTTCGACGATATTACCAGTTCCAGGTTCTCCTTTTGTACGGAGCATGGCAGCACCTTCACCGATACGGCGGAGCGCTTCACCGATATCTCGGCAACCACATACGAAAGGAACGGTGAAATCTGATTTTAATAAATGGAATTCATCATCGGCGGGAGTTAATACTTCACTTTCGTCAATATAATCCACGCCCATTGCTTCAAGGACGCGAGCTTCTGTAATATGACCAATACGTGCTTTTGCCATTACGGGAATAGAGACAGCGTTCATTACTTCTTCGACAATGCGAGGATCGGCCATACGAGCGACACCACCAGCTGCGCGAATATCAGAAGGAACCCGTTCAAGCGCCATAACTGCAACAGCACCAGCTTCTTCAGCGATTTTTGCTTGTTCAGCATTAACAACGTCCATAATGACGCCGCCTTTTTGCATTTGTGCCATACCACGTTTTACACGATCTGTACCAACTTTTTTCTCCATAGTAACAACCTCCATCAAAGTTAATTGAAATTACCTGACTATTATGATAAGCTAAAAGCCATTTCGTAAAAACAGCCAATTGGATGTTGTTTTCTCCATCCAATTTATATAGGAGGAATGAACGGATGTGGCGACTAACTGGAAATTCGAGTTTACCGATTTACTTACAAATTGTTGATTTAATCGAAACGAAAATTATGAATGGTGAACTTTTGCCAGAAGAAAAATTGCCTCCAGAAAGACAGTTGGCGGAGATGTTTGGTGTGAATCGTTCGACGGTTGTGCGAGCGCTCGATGAACTGACGGCGCGGGCTGTTATCATTCGCAAACAAGGTAGTGGAACAACGGTTAATGCGGAAAAATGGGGACTTTTTGCGGGGCAGTCAACCAATTGGCGGCATTATTTAACGCAAGGTGGTTTTACGCCAGCAGTTCCTTATATTCGCCAAGCGGGAGTAATGGAACGTGCCAATTCGGATAACGTGATTGATGCTGCAAGCGGGGAATTACCGCTTGAAATGACGCCGAAAATGGAAACACCGAGTCTTTCCTGGCAGTCTTTTATTGCTGAAGAACAACAGGAGGACGAAGCTGGCTACAAACCACTGCGTGAAACGATTCAAAAGCAGATGAAAGAAGCTTATGGCTTACAAACGCGATCTGAACAAATTTTCATTACATCGGGTGCACAACAAGCGCTCTTTTTAATTACACAATGTTTATTAAAACCGGGGGATGCTGTGGCAATTGAGTCACCGTCATACTTTTATTCGCTATCGTTGTTTCAGTCAGCCGGCTTGCGGATTTTTGCGTTACCAATGGATGAAGACGGCGTGGTTATTTCGGAATTACGTGATTTATATCATAAACATCGCGTAAAAATGGTCTTTGTTAATCCAACATTTCAAAATCCAACTGGACTAGTGATGAGTTTGAAACGACGAAAAGAACTCGTGAAAATTTGTGCTCATTTGCAAATCCCTATTGTAGAGGATGATCCATTTTCAGAACTGGGTGCGCTGGATAACCAAATTCCGGCACCGCTGAAACGATTGGATACAGATAATGTTTTATATATTGGATCGCTCTCAAAGATCATGGGATCTACTACACGAATTGGTTGGCTGATTGGTCCGACAGCAGTTATTGAACGGCTTGCACTTGCCAGACAAGAGATGGATTTTGGTTTAAGCATTTTCCCGCAAGTACTAGCAAATAGTGTTTTAAATACGGCCGGTTACAAGGCACATTTGCTGCAATTGCACCACGTATTGGAACAGCGTCGAGATGATCTAATCGAAGCATTCGAAGCCATTTTACCGAGTGAAGTAACATTTATTAAGCCAAAAGGTGGTTTTCATTTATGGGTGAAATTGCCAGTCGAATTTCGTTCGGTTCGTGATTTCGATATATTTTTAGCGAATGATCTGCTCGTGATGCCGGGATTTTTATTTGGTGTAAAAGAAGCTGTTATTCGCGTAACTTATGCACGTCTTGAAAAGAAGGAAGCGAGACGTGTAGCTGAAATAATAAAACAAATATTAGTATCAAAAAAGTGCGAGGAAGCGTGATTTAACGCTATCTCGCACTTTTTTGATATTCCCCTAAAAATCCTTCTCCTCTATAATAGAAAGTAATCCTAAAATATAACTCATCACAATAACTCTTTCTTCCAAAAGCGAATTTGTGATGAATCATCATTTTTATGTAAGGGTTATCATTTACTATTAATGTAAGGGAGGGGAAAGTAGATGGAACAGAATTGTAAGGAATTAATTACTTATCTGCTCTTGAATCGACAAGTGAATCTTAGAAATGTTTCCAAGAATTTTAAAGTATCAAAAGAAGCAATTGGCGCACAGATTACACAAATAAACCATCTACTAAAGTCAGAACCAATTTTGATTGACCATGACATGATTTTTGTTACAGATGTATGTAGGGAAGCTTGTTACCGGCTTTTAACTGCGGAAGAACAACAGCTGTTTTCGTTTTATGAGGTAAATATTCGTCGCAAACTTATCATGATTAAATTACTGCTACATAATCATTATATGTCACTCGGCGCGCTTGCGGACTATGTTTATGTAAGTAAAAACACCATGCTTACAGATGTTAAAAGTATCAAAGAGAGTCTGCATGAGTTTGAAATTCAGCTCGATTACTCGCGGAAAGATGGCTACGCTGTTTCTGGTTCAGAATTTCTGATTCGTAATTTACTAGCAGAACTCATTCGCGAAGTCGTTCAGACCCCATACGGAAAATTCGTACTTGATGAAAAGAAGCTGATTACTGTGAGCGAAGTATTTTTACTAAAAAAACGGCTTGAAAAGGTTGAAAGTAAGCTTCAAATTACCTTTACAGATGAGCAGATGGAAGAATTGCCCTATATTCTCCACGGCATCATCAAACGATCCAAAGTAACAAACAAGAAATGGACATTTAAAATTGAAATGTATGACATCAAAAATACCCGTGAGTTCCCGATAATGAAAGAAATGTTTTGGGGTTATGATTTTTTAAGTGAAAACGATTTGTTGTACTTATCGTTACAAGTCCTCGCTTCGAACTTAGTCGAGTCGGTGCTTCATTTCTCAGACAGTGAAGAAATCGCCTACGCAGTCGACGAGTTCATTCGTTTACTAGAAATGTATTTTGCGACGGAAATCATGAAGAAAAATGAATTTAAAGAAAAAGTAATTTTACATGTCAGACCAGCAATTTACCGGACGATTCTAGGATTTCAAATCAATAATCCACTTAAAAAACAGTTTATTAAAGAATATACCCCGACATTTAACATTGTAGAAAAAGCCTCCAAACCTTTTGAAAAATTGGTTGGTCACAAGTGGTCAGAAGAGGAAATTGTGTATCTTTCGATGATAGTTCTTGGGTGGATGTATCAAATCGAGGAAACGGAACAGCCGATTTTCCGCGCAGTCGTCCTTTGTAAAAGTGGTACATCCATTTCTAAATTACTGCTAGAAAACTTGAAAATGATGTTTCCGAATATTGATTTTCAAGGTGCTTATGCGGTGCGGCAATTAAATACGGTCGCCCGCGATATTGATTTTATTTTTACGACTGTTCCAGTTCAAAGCGACGCCACCATTTTTGTAATTCCGTCGATTTTAAGTAAAGACAGCCGACAAATCCTTAGAGAACAAGTTGATAAAGCTATTGAAATGGACAGTCATAAGAAAACCAAAGAACTACTCGCTATGCTAAAAGATGAAATCCCCGAAGAAAATATTCGATTAGTGCAAGCCAAAGTAGAGTCATTTTTTAACAAAAAAGAGCAGCCTGTGGAGAAAAAAGAACCAGAACAAATGCGAATTACGGAAGAGCAGGTTCACTTCTTAGAAATGCCACTTGAGTGGGAGCAACTGGTTTCGGCGGCGTTTGCACCAATGTTAGAACGAGGAACGGTGGATGCTAGTTACATTCATACTTGTGAAGAAATATTCTATCAAAATTATGAGCAGATGATGATTGGGCCGAATATTTATTTGCCACATGCCAAACCCGCAAACGGGGTAATTGAGCAAGATATTCAGTTGATGATAATGAAAGCGAACACAAAAACCCCTGAGGATGAAGCGGTCAAAATCATGATTGCCTTAGCACCATCTGAACAAAACAAACATATACCATTATTACTAAAATTGAACGAAATTTTCTTGAAGCCTGAGAAATTAGTGGGAATTCTCGCTTCTACTAACAAAAAGAAAATCGTTGAAATCCTTGAAAGGGGGTGAGCGTCGCGTGGATTACCATGATTTGTTTCAAAAAGAGTTAACCCTGATAAATTCAAGATACGAGAGTCAGGCAGAACTTTTTGAATACACGAGTAAGATATTAGAGAAAGAGCAGTATGTAGAGCCGACTTTTAGAGAAGCGGTAACAAGCCGAGAAGTAGTTTTTCCTACTGGACTCGAGATGAATGGCATCAAAATCGCAATTCCTCATACAGACACGATTTATGTAAAACGTCCTTTTGTACTCGTAAATAAACTTTCTACACCGATTCCTTTTGTTCAAATGGGAACGGTAGATAAGTGGATTGATGTCGAAGTAATTTTCATGTTAGGAATCAAAAATCCCCAAGATCAAGTTCCACTGCTTTCAAGTATCATGGAAAAATTTATGGAAGCAGACTTTGTGGAACAAATAAAAGAAATAAATGATAGCAATACTTTATGTGATTTCCTAAAAAAACAATTTGGAGAGTGATTACAATGAAAAAAGTTATCGTAGCATGTGGATCAGGTGTAGCAACAAGTCAAACAGTGGCATCAAAAGTAGAACGTATTTTAAAAGAAAAAGGGGTTCGCGCAACAGTAGAAGCAGTGGATATTAAGTCTTTAGAGCAACATATTAAGACAAGTGATGTATATGTGGCAATTACAAAAGCAAATAAAGAATTCGATATTCCAACATTGAATGGTATTGCTTTCTTAACAGGCATGGGCATGGACGAAGAAACAGAAAAATTACTTAACGCCTTAAAATAAACCAGATAAAACAGGGAGCGTGAAAAAATGGAGTCATTACAATCAGTTATACAGTTTATTTTGAACCTTGGAGCTGCCGTTTTTGTTCCAGCACTAATGATTATTATTGGTCTAATTGTACGAATGAAAGTAAGAGATGCAGTGAGTGCGGGGATTATTCTAGGGGTAGCTTTCCTTGGAATGAATATCGTTATTGGCTTTATGATTGAAGCATTAACGCCAGCTGCACAAGGACTTGCTGAAAGAACAGGGATTAATTTAAGCATCTTAGATGGAGGATGGACATCAATGGCAACACTTGCTTGGGCATGGCCATTTGCCTTCTTGATGTTCCCGCTACAACTTGGTATTAACGCCATTATGCTCGTTATCAATAAAACGAAAACCTTGAACGTCGATCTATGGAACGTTTGGGGCAAAATTTTAACAGCCGTACTTATTATCGGTGTAACACAAAATGTTTACTTAGCATTTATTGTTGCCGGAATTCAAATTGTTACAGAACTAATTCTATGTGATGCTAACCAACGTCAAATTCAAGAGTTAAATGGAATTCCAGGTGTAACCGTTTCTCACGGCATGATGATTTTCTGTATTTTCTTAATGCCGCTTGACTGGTTACTGAAAAAAATTCCAGCACTTCGGAAAGATATGGATGCCAATGCGTTAAAAGATAAAATTGGTATTTTTGCAGAAAACCATGTGATGGGCTTTATAATCGGTGGACTTCTAGGGGTTGCTGCTGGTTATGATGTAGCTAAAACACTGATGCTAGCCATGCAAGCTGCTGCAGCATTAACCCTTTTCCCGATGGTTGCAAAACTATTTATGCAAGCTCTTTCACCACTATCTGATGGTATTTCTGAGTTCATGAAACGTAAATTTAAAAACCGTGAATTGTTTATTGGCTTAGATTGGCCGATTTTAGCGGGATGTAGTGAAGTGTGGGTAGCGATCGTTCTGATGGTTCCAGTTACACTTATTTTCGCGCTTATTTTACCAGGAAATGGCGTATTACCGTTTGCCGGAATATTAAATATTTCCTTGTGTGCACCGGCGCTAATTGTAACTGGTGGGAACTTAATCCGCATGATTATTCTTGGAACAATTACAACACCAATTTTCTTATATGTATCTACTTTCTTCGCTGGAACTATTACGGATTTAGCGCATTCAACCGGCGCAATTTCGCTAAAAGCTGGGCAACAAATTACATGGAGTACGCTTGAATATCCAGTGTTCCGTTATATCTTTGCTGAAGCAAGTCAGTTCACTATTTTAGGATTTATTTTTGTCGCAATTTGGGTAGTATTACTAGTATTTTACGTGAAAATGATGAAAAAACGAACAATTGAACTAGAAAAAGCTAGCTCTTAAGAAATAGGAGTGATGAGATGATTTACACGATAACATTAAATCCAGCCATTGACCGGTTGCTTTTTATTCAAGGAGAGTTGGAAAAAAGGAAGACTAATCGTGTCAAAAAAACGGAATTTGATTGCGGGGGAAAGGGGCTTCATGTTTCAGGAGTATTATCGAAATTCGGAATTAAAAATGAAGCACTTGGAATTGCGGGATCAGACAATCTCGACAAACTATATGCCATTCTAAAAGAAAAACATATCAACCATGATTTCCTTGTAGAAGCTGGAACTTCCACAAGAGAATGCTTCGTCGTCTTGAGTGATGACACGAATGGCAGCACGATGATACCAGAAGCTGGTTTTACCGTAAGTCAGACCAACAAAGTGAACCTTTTAAAACAAATCGCTAAAAAAGTTAAAAAAGAGGATATGGTGGTGATTGCTGGATCCCCGCCTCCTCATTATACATTATCTGATTTTAAAGAACTACTAAGAACTGTCAAAGCAACAGGCGCGTTTCTCGGATGTGATAATTCTGGTGAATATTTAAACTTAGCGGTCGAAATGGGTGTTGATTTCATTAAACCAAATGAAGATGAAGTCATTGCTATTTTGGATGAGAAGACCAATTCACTAGAAGAAAATGTCCGCAAATTAGCCGAAAAAATCCCCTATCTGGTCGTTTCGCTTGGAGCAAAAGGGTCAATTTGCGCGCATAATGGCAAATTGTATCAAGTTATTCCACCAAAAGTTCAGGAACGAAATGATACCGGGGCTGGCGATGTGTTTGTTGGGGCATTTATTGCAGGACTTGCGATGAATATGCCGATTACAGAAACGTTAAAAGTCGCGACAGGTTGTTCCGCTAGCAAAGTCATGCAACAAGACAGTTCGAGCTTTGATTTAGAAGCTGCTGGAAAACTCAAGAATCAAGTAAGTATTATACAATTGGAGGAGAGATAATATGTTATACCAAAAAGAACGTGAAGATTTAGCGAAAATAGTGAAGACAATGTTTGACCGTTTTGAAACGAATGCAGCTGGAGGAAATGTAAGTGTGCGCATGAATAGTGAGCACATTATTATGACACCTACACTTATGAGTCAAGCAAAACTTTGCGATCTTTCCCCATATGAAATCCTTGTAGTGGATAATAACAATGAAGTAGTGGAAGGAGACGGAAGAGTTACTAGAGAAATTAACTTACACCGTGCTTGTTACGTAGAAAATCCAAATATCGGCTGTGTTCTTCATGCTCATCCGAAAGAATCGATGTTATTTGCAACACTTGGTATGGAGTTACCGAATTTAACAGAAGCAACGCAAAAAATCGGTCAAATTCCAACCCTTGCTTTTGCGCCAGCGACTAGTTCCGAACTTGCGGAAATCGTTCGTAAACACGTTATCGAGCTAGGGGATAAAGCCGTTCCAAGTGCAAGCTTATTAAATAAACATGGTATTGTCGTATTAGATACATCACTTCATAAAGCATACGACATGCTAGAGCGTATTGAATACAATGCCTACATTGCTGAAAAAGCGTTAGTATTCGATGCTTTAGGTATAAAAAAATTAGCTCATGACCGCGAATTAAATTATAATTTGGAGGAGTAACTAATGGAAAAATTCCTTTTTAATGCAACGTTATTTGCCAGTGCTTTACTACTGATGGTCGGTATATTTAAAAGCTCTATTCCAATTACCGCCATTTCTCTCGTGTTAGCAGTTGTTTCGCAACATTTCTTTCGAAAAAAATATCCTAAACAAACTCGTAGCTATCGCGAAATAGTCGCGGCAAAGCAGAAAAAAGGATGAAAAAAGGGATGAAAATCTAGTTGTAGATTTTCATCCCTTTTTATTATAGTTGAGAACGTTGTGATTTTTTCGGTCGAACGTATAATCCTAGCTTTTCTTGTTCCCTCGTTAACGAAACGAATAAGGAAACAATCATTAAGATGATGACGATAGAAAACGGAAAGGCTGCTATAATCGACGCATTTTGAAGCGCTGTCAGTCCGCCTGCATAGAGTAGCACACTTGCTATTCCCGCTTGGAGTAATCCCCATGTTACTTTGACGGAGTTCGGTGGATTTAAAGATCCGCCCGTCGTTTGCATACCGAGAACAAATGTGGCTGAGTCAGCTGAAGTAATAAAGAAGACTGCAATTAAAATCATCGCAACAATCGATAACATCATGCCACCTGGGAATTCATTAAAGACCCCAAAGAGTACCTGTTCTGTCGCTAAACTTGAAAGACCAGAATTACCATGTTGTTCGACAAAAATCGCCGAACCGCCAAATACGGCAAACCAAAACACACTGACTAAAGCGGGAAGCACGATTACACCAAGTAAGAATTGGCGAATCGTTCTACCGCGTGAAATTCTGGCAATGAAAATTCCGACGAACGGTGACCAAGAAAGCCACCAAGCCCAATAAAAAATAGTCCATGAGTCAATCCATTTTCGTGCATCAGGCGCATCAGGTGCTGTCTGAAAACTCATTTGGATGATATTTTGTAAGTAGTCACCAAATGAATTGGTGAAGTTATTCATAATGAATAGAGTAGGTCCAAGAATAAGTGTTAAAACTAATAAAACACCAGCAACATAAATATTTACATTACTTAAAAGCTGAATCCCTTTATCAAGTCCGGACATAGCCGATAACATAAATAAAATAGTGACAATAACAATAATCGTAAATTGGACAGTAAAATTGTTTGGAACGCCAAACAAGTATGTAAGACCACCATTAATTTGTTGAGCGCCAAGACCGAGTGTCGTTGCAACACCGATGACTGTCGCAAAAACAGCAATGATATCAATCAATTGTCCAATAGGACCTTTCGCATGTTTGCCTAAAATGGGGTATAGTGTGGCGCTTATTAAGCCAGGTGCATTTTTCCTGAATTTGAAGTAAGCTAATGCTAAAGCGACAATCGCATAAATCGACCAAGCAGAAATTCCCCAGTGGAAGAATGAATAACGAAGCGCATCTTTCATAGCTGCTTGCGTGCCAACTTCACCTCCGGGAGCTTGGACCGCATAATGAGATAACGGCTCAGCTGCACCCCAGAAAACGAGGCCAATTCCCATTCCAGCACTAAACAACATCGCAAACCAAGATTTATTACTATAACCAGGTTCTTCACCCGGTTTTCCGAGTCGAATCGAGCCAATCGGACTTAAAACTAAAAACAAGCAGAAGATAATAATAATCGCTACAACGATTAAATAATACCAACCAAAATTACTTGTTAGAAATTTTTGGATATGGTTTGTAAAAGTCTCAAATTGCTCTGGCAAAAAAGCCCCAAATAAAACTGCTAATAAAACTAGAAAACCCGATCCCCAAAAGACATTTGTTAATTTTTTCAATACATCACTTCCCTTTATTTTCTCTGTATGTATTTCCCCATGTTAGCAAAAAGGTAACATTCTTTTTAATAGTAACAAAAAAAGTAGTGCTCTGACAAATCAGCTAAGAGGAAAAAGGGGGAGAAATCAGCAAAAAACTGGAACGCCATTCAGCATCCCAGTTAGTTTTACAAAGTTTTTTTCGCGTTTTCGAGAGCGACTTTAATTTGATCAAATCCAGTTCCGCCATACGAATTTCTTTTTTGCACGGCAGTTTTGGAAGAAAGCACCACGTAAATATCTTCCTCAATAAGTGGATTTATTTCCTGATAGTGGTTAAGCGCTACATCTTGCAAATAAATCCCGTTTTGCGTACATTCTAGTACTAATTTTCCAACGATTTCATGCGCTTCTCTAAATGGAACACCTTTTTTCGCTAAATAATCTGCTAGTTCTGTCGCATTGGAAAAATCTTTTTGCGTAGATTCTTCCATTATTTCTGTATTGACCTTCATCGTTTCAATCATTCCCGCGAATATATCTAAGCTTGTCTGAACCGTCTCAAGCGTATCAAACATGCCTTCCTTATCTTCTTGTAAATCTTTATTATAAGCGAGCGGCAACCCTTTTAAAACCGTTAGCATGCCGAAAAGGTTTCCGTAAACCCGACCAGTTTTTCCGCGAATTAACTCGGCCATATCTGGGTTTTTCTTTTGCGGCATAATCGAACTTCCTGTCGAAAAAGCGTCCGTTAATTCGACAAATTGAAACTCATGACTCGTCCAAAGTATCAATTCCTCACAAAAACGCGATAAATGCATCATCAAGATAGAACTGTTACTAAGAAACTCAATAATAAAATCACGATCACTCACGCCGTCCAAACTATTTTCATAGACAGCAGAAAAGCCAAGTAATTCGGCGCTATAAGCCCGGTCAATTGGAAATGTCGTCCCAGCAAGCGCTGCAGAACCGAGCGGTGAAATATCAATCCGCTTGACACTTTCTTCCAAACGCTCCAAATCCCGCGTAAACATTCCAAAGTAAGCAAGCAAATGATGGGCAAAAGACAGGGGCTGAGCGTGTTGTAAATGTGTATAGCCAGGCATAATTGTTTCAACATGCAACTCTGCTTTTTGAACAAGCACTACACGTAAATGTTTTAGCGACTGAATAATTTCCGCCACGGCTTGTTTTAAATATAAATGCATGTCTGTCGCAACTTGATCATTTCGACTACGCGCCGTATGAAGTTTTCCAGCAACAGAACCAATTTCCTCGTGCAATAGTTTTTCAATATTTAGATGAATATCTTCGTTAACAGTGCTGAATTCGAGCTCACCAAACGCTAATTTTTCTTGGAGAATTTTTAATCCGGCTGTAATTTCTGCTGCTTCTGAATCAGGAATGATCCCGCATTTGCCGAGCATGGCGACGTGCGCTAAGCTACCCGCCAAATCTTCTTTTGCCATTTTTTGATCAAAAGAAATCGAAGCTCCAAAATCATCAATCCATGCTTCACTTTTCCCTTGAAAACGTCCGCCCCATAGTTTTTCCATTTTTCACACCTCGGTTGTTATTATCACTTTTGAATTAACTTCTGCGCTCACTTTTGTTGGTAATCCCCAAAGCTTGATGAAACCAACTGCTGCATCTTGGTCAAATGTATCGGAAGACGTGTAAGTTGCTAAGTTTTCATCATAAAGTGAATTTGGCGATTTTCTTCCCTCTACAATGGCATGACCTTTAAATAATTTGACGCGGATGGTGCCGTTCACGAATTTTTGTGTAGATTTTAAGAAGGCAACTAATGCTTCTGTTAAAGGAGAGAACCATAGGCCATTGTAAATTGTTTCACTGATTTTTTGTTCGATGATAGGTTTGAAATGTGCCACTTCACGAACAAAGGTTAAATCTTCTAATTCCTTATGTGCTGTAATCAAAGTGACTGCGGCCGGACATTCGTATACTTCACGTGATTTAATACCAACTAAACGATTTTCGATATGATCAATTCTACCAACACCATGTTTTCCAGCAATTTCATTTAAAGTAAGAATTAAATTAGCTAGGCTCATATTTTCTCCATTAAGAGAAATAGGAATACCAGCATCAAAGGTGATTTCAACAATATCTGCTGTGTCTGGTGCATCTTCTAAACTCACTGTTAAGTCGTAAGCTGCCTCTGGCGGTGTTGTCCATGGGTTTTCAAGCACACCACATTCATTACTTCTACCCCACAAGTTTTGGTCAATCGAGAAGGGATTATCTAGATCAATTGGGACAGGGATGTCATGTTCTTTGGCGTAATTGATTTCTTCTTCTCTAGACCATTTCCAATCACGGACAGGAGAAACGACTTTTAAATCAGGAGCAAGTGCATGAATCGCTACTTCAAACCGAACTTGGTCATTTCCTTTACCAGTACAACCATGAGCGATAGCAGAAGCGCCTTCTTGACGAGCGACTTCTACTAATTTTTTCGCAATTAACGGACGGCTTAAAGCTGAAATAAGTGGATATTTTCCTTCATAATAAGCATGGGCTTGAAGAGCAATTAACGCAAAATCCTCGGCAAATTCTTCTTTCGCATCAATCGTGTAGGATTCACTTGCTCCGACAGTAATGGCTTTTTCTTTAATAAAATCTAAATTTTTGCCTTCACCAACATCCAAGCAACATGCAATAACTTCATAACCTGATTCTACTAACCACTGAATTGCCACAGAAGTATCTAACCCACCTGAGTAAGCTAATACGATTTTTTCTTTCGCCATTTTAAACATCCCCTATTCATAAATATACAAACATTTGTATTTATATTAACATCGATGCTTTTAGATATCAACCTTTTTATTTTCATTTATTCATAATTATGCTTAAAAATACATTTCTAAATAAAAATAATCATTTCAAATAGTAATAAATTGGTTCCTGTTCATAAAACTGCTATACTTGTTATTGAAGTTATATTGAAGGAGTTGAGCGAATGTGAAAAATACAATAAAATGGATCGCTATCGGTTTTGCTGGGATTATTCTACTTCCATTATTAATCGTTTTCTTTATTTACAAAAAAGCGGTTGGGAAAAAAGATTATAATCCTGAGGTTCTTGAGAATTTAGATAAGGCTTCACAGGAATTTGTGAAAAACACGTCACCATTATCCGACGTAGATTCGCGATATAAATATATGAGACTAGCAACAAAAGCATTACCTTCAGCAAAAGATATCGAAATTGGCGATGTTGAAAACAAAAAAATTGATGGTCCAGCTGGCAAAATTCCGATTCGGATTTATACGCCACAAGAAGACGGACCTTTCGAAATTATCGTTTATTATCATGGTGGCGGATTTGTTTTAGGTGGCTTGCAAACGCATGACGCGATTGCTAGAAAACTTGTACAAACTACGGGTGCTCGTGTTGTCACTGTTGATTACCGACTTGCTCCAGAAAATCCTTTCCCAGCGGCAGTGGAGGATGCATATGCGGCGCTACTTTGGGTACAAAATCACCGTACTAGCTTACGAGCTAAATCATCAGACATTATCGTTGCGGGAGATAGCGTAGGCGGAAACTTAGCGACCGTTGTTACACAAATCGCTAAATCCAAAGGAAAACCAAATATTACTGCTCAAATCTTACTTTATCCAGCAACTGATATTTTCAGCCGTGATGCATCTGTTCTATATCCGTCAATGGATGAATTTGCAGAAGGCTACGTGCTTACGAAAGAATCATTAGATAAATTCTTTAAATTATATATTGCGAATGCAAGCGATCGTAAATACGATCCACTCGTTGCACCAATACGTAGCAAAGATTTAGTCGGACTACCGAAAACATTTATTGTGACTGCTGAATTTGATCCACTTAGAGATCAAGGGGAAGCATATGCGAAGAAATTAAAAGATGCCGGCGTGGAAGTATTTGCCAAACGTTTTGAAAAAGTTCCACATGGCTTCATGACAACTAATTCAGAAGCGACCGATGAGACATACGAATTGATTAGCGAATTTTTAGAAGAAAAATAAATCCATGAATCCACTCTTTTAAAAGAGTGGATTTTTTTGTTGACAAAGAATTTTTTTCATGAGAAAATGACTTACGAACGGTCGTCAGTTTTTGTGAGAGGAGTGGAATGATGAGAAAAGAAGAAATCAAACAAGCTGCACTGACACTTTTTGCTAATAATGGTTTTGAAGGAACATCGCTTGCTGATATTGCTGGTGTGGTGGGGCTGAAGAAACAATCCATCTATTCTCATTTTAAAGATAAAGATGATTTGTTTTTATCCATTATGAAGGACGCTAAATCAACAGAAATAGATTACTACCGGGCAAAACTTCGAGATAGTGACTTATCCAGACCAGATCTTGTTTTGTCTAGTTTACTTTTTGGTGTGAAGGAATTATACGATACTGACGAGGCATATCAATTTTGGTTACGTTACGGGTTTTATCCGCCAAAGCATTTGTATGAAGTGGTCCAAGCAGATATTACCGAGAACGTGCTGCAAATGGAACATGAATTTACTGATTTATTTAGCAATTGGATGGAACAAAAGTTAATCCCAATGCAAGATGTGGAAACGATGAAAGAAGCATACATGGGAATTCTTGATGCAGTTATCGTAGACATTGTGTACGTGAATGACCCGGAAAGAACGGAAAAGAAAATCACGGCTTTATGGCAAATATTCTGGAGAGGAATTACGCTAAAAGCTTTGAATTAGAGGTGTAGTATGGCAAAAAATATGGAAATTTTAGAAACAGATTCAGTTAAAAAAATCTATTTTAGATATTTAATTCCTTCCTTAGTGGGAATGTTGTTAATGTCTTTAAATATTGTGATTGATGGAATTTTTGTTGGGCATAAGCTAGGCGGAGTAGCGCTTGCTGGGATAAATATAGCGGTGCCGGTATTTACGATTTTTACAGCGATTTCTATCTGGATTGGAATTGGCGCGGCGACCCAGTTTTCCTTTGCAATTGGAGAGAAAAATGTCGCTAAAGCACAAACGATTTTCACCAATGCGATTCTAGCCGTTGTTTCAATCACTGTTATTATTGGAATTATAGCGTTTATTTTTAAAGTACCATTAGCTTATTTTTTAGGTGCGAATGATGATACGATTGGTTATGTGCTTGAGTATATGAATATCCTGCTCGTATTTGGATTTGCGCTTACACTAGAAAATATTTTAAGTATTTTTGTACGTAATGATGGCGATCCTAATTTATCGATGATTGCGCTTATTGTAACGGCAATCAGTAATGTTATTTTGAACTATTTATTCCTATTTGTGTTCGAATGGGGTGTGACAGGCTCTGCTCTTGCTACGATGATAGCAATCATTATCGGTGTACTCATTTTAACTACCCATTTCTTCAAAAAATCGAGTCGCTTGAAATTTGTCAAAGTGGACTGGAACAAAGCTTTTTTCAAGAAAACATTGGCGATTGGCTTACCGAGCTTTTTGGCAGAAGTTGGTGTATCTGTATTTACGTTAGGTTATAATATTTCGATTGCGGCTATTGCTGGGACTGCTGGCGTGGCGGCGTTCTCTGTCCTCAATTATACGCATAGTGTGATTTTGATGTTGTTCCTTGGAATGGGTTCTGCGATTCAGCCACTTATTAGCTATTACAGGGGTGCGAAAGCTAGACAAAAAGAATTGGAAACATTGAAAATTGCGATTGTTGTAGCATTTAGCACCGGGGTCGGCTTTTTACTTGTTGGCTTCTTTGGTTCTAATTTGCTCGTTTCAATGTTCGGTAACTTTAGCGTGGAAATTAGAGAGTTAGCAAGCAATGGTATCAAATTATTCTATACTGCTTATCTTTTCATGGGCTTCAACTTTGTTATGATGACTTATTTCCAAACATCAGACAAAGTAAAAATGGCTACATGGATTACGATTTCACGTGAAATTATCTTCATGGTAATTTTCTTATTAGTATTGCCACCAATCATTGGTATCCCGGGCGTTTGGCTAGCAATTCCGATTTCAGAAATGATTGTAGCAGCATCCATAGTATTCTATATGAAGAAAAAACATATTTTATTTAAATAAAAACGAGACGAAGATAGATGATATCTTCGTCTTTTTAGGAAATTAAGACTAAAAATAGACTTAAAAAAGCGGAAGTGGGATAAATTTTCCTTTTTAGAGATTAATTGAATTTGAATGGTAAAATAAAAATCTACGTTTCCGTTTTTGCGTAGACAGGTTTTAAAAGGGAATGTGTAGAGAAAATTTATAGATTCGATAAGGGAAAGAGTCTATAAAACTTGTTGTTTTATTAACGGAATAGTTTGCATGTGGGAGCAAACTAAAAAGTAATAAAATGTCGGTATTAGGTGGAATTTAGGAATTCAAAAGGAAAATTTTTATTTCACCTATGCCGGACAACAAAAATTCCACAGCGATGATTATGACAAATTAGTGAAGCTTTTTTCAAAATAGCTATACAGGAGCAAATATAACAAAACGTTTTAGGTCCAAGAGCAATCATGCTTTTTTTGATCTAAAACGTTTTCTATGTAAGGGCGAACGCTTTAGGTTAGTAGTTTAAAAAAGCTTATTTAACAAGCTTTTTTAGAAAATATAAAAAGGAAAGCAAAAAAGTAGCTGGAAAAAGTGGTTGTTTTCCATTTCGAAATGTTTATAATTAAGAGGAAAATATTGAAAAAGCGGCGGTGACATCATGAACTTAATCGGTTTGCGAATTAAAAATATTCGTAAAGAGAAAAAGCTGACATTAAAGGACGTAGCGCAAGGAATTATTTCTGTTCCTTATTTAGCAAATATAGAGAACGGTATTAAGGTTGCTTCTTTGGAAACATTGATACACATAGCAAGAAGGTTAGACATACCAGAAGAAATTTTATTGATGAGCGAAGATGAAGAGAATAGAGCACTTTTGAAAGAATTGGATGAGATTTTTGAACTATTGGTTTGTTCTAATCCTAAAGAAATAGAAAGTAGATTAATGAAAATAGCAGAAAATGTAGAGCTACAGCACGAATCACCAGCTGTCGAACTTAGCTTTTATTGTTTACAGGTAGCATTTTATTATAAGACTTGGAAATTTTCAAGAGCGGAAGAAGTGGAAGCTAAATATTTAAAGAACGCAGAAAAACGAGTGGAAAATGCTTTCCCGCCCCAATTGCTTTCCTACTATTATTACGGTCAGGCAGTAAAACATTCTCATGCAACGTGTAATTATCAATTAGCAGTGGAGTACTGGGAAAAGTGCGTTGCTCTCACTGATAATAAAAATTTTCTCACTGTTTTTCATGTGTGCATCTGCATTAATTATATTTGCCAAAGTATTTATGAACCCGCACTTGGACATATCCAGCAAGCGTGGGATTTAATAAAGGATGAAGAGCAGGAACGTTTTGTCTCTATTCTCTATTTCTATGGTTACATTTATTTTCAAATTGGCTTTATTGTGGAGGCAAAATACAGATTTAAACAAACGCTACAGTACTTTTCCAAATATCCAGAGGCTAAAAAAATCTATTATTTTGTCGTTCAATTAAAAATGGCAGAAATTGAAAATATCGAAGGAAATGAAACGCTATTTTATGAAAAAATAACCAGTTTGTATAAAGAACTAATAGCCTACGAAACGACTAATATAAGCTTTAATAATAATGATTATCTTGTTATTACAGAACTGATGGTCATTTTTGCAGAAAAAGGTTTTGTTGAAGAAGCGACTTCATTAATGGGGCTAATGAATAAAGTAGTTGAGCGAGTGCAAGAACTGAATTACTTCATGGAATACACCGAAATATTGCTTTTATATCAACAGGATGAGCAAGTAAGTTATGAAAAGAAAATGATAAAATTATTGAAAAAGATTGATGCGTCAAATGACCCAGTATTAATTGAACGAGTCAAAAAGCATGCAAGTAAACACTTCGCCAAATCAACAAAATATAAAATGGCATACGATATTTTGTCATAAACAAAAAAGCAGCTGGTTGCAACACTGGCTGTTTTCTTTTGCTGTTTTATGGGTATTTAATGATGTTAGGCCCAGGGAAAAGGGAGGGGAAGGTATGCAAAGAAAATTAATAGGTAGTTTTTTCATTCTAATGGTGTTGCTTATTATTGGAAGTACTTCTGAAAAAGTGCAAGCTTCTCCAACATCTTCAAATGGCTGGCAGTTAAAATGGGCTATTAAAAATAATGATTTTGAAGATGTTGATATCACAGATTACGGTCAAAATGCTGGTACAACAAATGTATGGATGGTTAATCAAGCTGGTGTAGATGCCTGGGGCACAACTAATCCAACTGGAAATATAGAAGTATGGCAAAATGGTAATGGATATAATGTGCCTGCTTTTTCGGGAAATAACTTTATTGAATTAAATTCAGATGGTATTGGACCAGTTTATCAGGATATTCGGACAATCCCAGGTTCGAATTTAACATGGAAGTTTTCGCATCGTGGTCGTACTGGTGTAGACACAGCCGATTTGCTTATTGGTTCACCCGAAAGTCAAACGGAGGTATCGAGAGTTTCTAATGGGGAAACGTGGGGGAGTTTTGAAGGGAATTATACGGTTCCAGCTGGACAAACTATCACAAGACTAACTTTTAACCCAATTTCAACTGCAAATGGTTCACTTACAAGCGGAAATTTTTTAGATGATGTTCAGTTATATATTAATGTAAACGGTGCAAAAATTGGCGATGTTGTTTGGTATGATTTTAATGGGGATGGTATTCAGCAAGATAGCGAAGAACCTGCTCCTGGCGTAAAGGTAGATTTATTAACGAAAGATGGTACGTTTAAAGAAAGTGCGACCACAAATAATATCGGCTCTTATTTATTCACAGATGTTTTGCCAGGGGACTATCAAGTGAAATTTAGCCTACCGAATAATGATTTTATTTTTTCAAAAGCAAATCAAGGTAATGACAAGAGCCTTAATTCTAAACCAGATAAAACTGGTATTGCTTCAGTAAATGTACCTAATTTAAAAAGTGAGAATTTTGATATAGATGCGGGAATAACGACGAATGGTAAAGTGGAAATTCAAAAACTTTCAGGAGATAAGGCACTGAGTGGAGCGGTTTACGCAATTAAAGATAATTCTCAATCAGAAGTAGCAAAAATAACAACTAATCAAAATGGGACAGGAACTGCAGAAGGACTGCCACCAGGGAATTATACAGCAACCGAAGTTACAGCACCCCTTGGATATCAGAAAAACACAACACCCAAGAAATTTACTATCACGTACGGCGATACAAATCCTGTCAAACTCACTTTTCAAAACGCTGAGAAAACAGGATCAATTACTATTTTTAAACAAGATGAAGCGAATAAAAAAGGTCTAGCAAATGCCGTTTTCGACGTAAAGTCAATAGATGGAACGACATTAAAAAAAGTAACTACAAATAGTAAAGGTTATGCACTTGCTGAAAACTTACAACCCGGAACTTATGTCATAACGGAAGTAACAGCACCACCTGGTTATGAAAAATCAGCCAATGAAATTCGCGTAACGATACCATTTAATCCTCAAAAAACTATTAATATTACTTTTAGTGATAATAAAATAATGGTACCTCTAAAACCAACTCCAACAAAGGGGAGTACAGTGGTGAAGGTAAGTGGAGAAACGACAAAAATTACCGCTCTACCGCAAACGGGCGATAGTTCAAGTAGCTCAACGATTTTTACAGGATTGCTTATTGTCGTAGCTAGCGGGTTATTTGTTTATAGAAGATATTAAAGATACAAAAAAATTCCAAGGTTAGCTTCTAACCTTGGAATTTTTTAATTGATGCGGCCGA
Source organism: Listeria monocytogenes (assembly GCF_900187225.1). GTDB lineage: Bacteria > Bacillota > Bacilli > Lactobacillales > Listeriaceae > Listeria > Listeria monocytogenes. Next base: position 2,117,936 of record NZ_LT906436.1, on the reverse strand, counting down.
GAGGACTTGAACCTCCACGGGTTTTACCCCACTAGGCCCTCAACCTAGCGCGTCTGCCGATTCCGCCACGACCGCGTATGCGTAGCAAAACTAATTATAATATTGATTCCATTATTTTGTCAACAAATTCTACGTAGATAATTGGAAAAAAGTAAGCGTATTCTTGTATAATGGAGAATAGCGAATTTATAGGAGGGAGAGCTAATTATGGATGTGACACAACTAAAAATGTTGCATAATGCGAAAGTAATTTCGGAAATAAAAAAAGGTTTTTCTGTTGATAGGAAATACCAGGTGGATGAAACTTACCTTGTTCGTGTTTTTCCCATAGACTTACTTCAAGAACGGAAGCAAGAATTTAAAATAATCCAAGCATTAGATTCTCAAACTCCATTTGTTCCAAAAGCATATGATTTCGGTTTTATCGAAAGAGAAGGCTATATGATTATTAGTTATTTGCGAGGAGAAGACGCAGAAAGTGGCATGACTCATTTATCTCATTCAGAACAGTTTAAAGCTGGTTTTTCGGCAGGGGAAATTTTACGAGAAGTTCATAAAATACCGCTAGATATACCAAAAATGAACTGGTTGGATTTTCAAACAGCTAAATTTAAACGAAAAGTGGAGGAATTAAAAGAATTAGAAATAACAGCTTCTTTTTTAACAGACACTGAAAAGTTTGTTTATAAGAATATAGCTAGATTAAAAAATAGACCGATTTGTTTACAGCATGGAGATTTTCATCCAGCGAATATTATTTTAAACAACAAAAAGTTTGTGGGGCTAATTGATTTTAATCGGCTAGAGTTCGGTGATCCTTTATTTGATTTAGCTAAAATCGGCTTTTTTACAACAGAGGTCAGTATACCTTTTGCACGAGGAAATATTTTAGGCTATATTGATAAAGAAGAAGTTACGGATTTTTGGAATCTTTATGCGCTTTACACGGCGATGCATATTACTTCGGCTGTTAGTTGGGCGGCAAAAAATGAATCTCGTAATTTTAAAAAGTTGATGGATTATGCAGTAAAGACGGCAGCTAGTCACGATAATTTTCAAAAGATAGTGCCGAATTGGATGAACGAGGAGGAATTCAAATGACTGAAAAGAAAATTGATTTTAAAAAAGAAGAGAAGAAATTCTACGCGCCTAAAAGGAAGCCAGAGCGTATTTTTGTTCCGGAAATGAATTTTTTGATGGTGGATGGTAAAGGTGATCCGGACGGTGAGGAGTATCAAAAGGCAGTGCAGTCTCTTTATGCGATTGCGTACACGATTAAAATGAGCAAGATGGGCGAGACGCGTCTGAATGGTTACGCGGATTTTGTTGTACCGCCGCTGGAAGGGTTTTGGTGGTCTGAAGAGAAGTTTGATTTAAAGGACAGAGATGCGTGGCTTTGGACATCCATTCTTAGACAACCAGATTTTGTCACAGAAGAAGTGTTGGAATGGGCTAAAGAGGTTGCTCAGAAGAAAAAGCCGGATGTCGATACGAGTCGTGTGAAATTGGTTCGTTTTGAAGAAGGGGAATGTGTGCAAATGATGCATATTGGTCCTTTTAGTGAAGAAGTGAAAACGGTCGCGGAATTACACCAATTCATGGAAACAGAGGGGCTTCATAATGATACAGGAGCAGTTCGTAAACACCACGAAATTTATTTGAGTGATCCGCGTAAAGTGGACCCAGAAAAAATGAAGACCATCCTTCGACTTCCAGTGAGTTGAATAATTGGAATGTTTTGCGTTATAGTATAGTAGAAATAGGACAAAGGCGACTGCCCGGAATGCAAATATTTCAGGGTAGTTTTTTTGTGAAGTGGGGTCTTGGAGATGTATTTTTTATATGTAGGGGTTTTTGGCGCATTAGGTGGTATGTGCCGATATGCAATGAATTTGTGGCTTGGTGGTGGGGATTTTCCTTCTGCGACTTTAGCGGTTAATTTAATAGGTTGTTTTTTATTGGCTTTTCTCATGCGATTTTTGGCGGAAAAATCACGTGTTTCATTGGTGCTTTTGAACGGGATTGGGACGGGGTTTATTGGCGCCTTTACGACTTTCTCGGCTTTTAGTGTAGATACAATTCAACTAGTGCAAAGTGGCGCATGGTTATTTGCAGTTAGCTATGTGCTAGCTAGTTTCATTGGAGGGCTTATTATGGTGAAGTTTGGCCGGATGCTTAGCAATAAGCTTTTGAATCGAGGTGAGCATCGTGTTGGTTAATTTCTTACTTGTAGGTTTTGGAGCGGCTCTTGGTGCGATGCTACGATATGGAATTTCTGTATTGGTCAAAAGCAAATGGAAAACAAACTTTCCTTCTGCGACTTTTTTTATTAATATTACTGGTTCATTCTTATTAGGTTTTCTTGTTTCCTCTACTATTGGACCGGTTTGGCACCTTTTTTTAGGTACAGGGTTTATGGGGGGATATACGACTTTTTCTACGTTTAAAGTGGAAAGTATGGAATTAAAATGGAAGGCGAATTATCGTGTGTTATTTTCTTATCTAGGTTGTACGTATGTGTTTGGCTTAATAGCGGCTTTTCTCGGTATGATGCTTGGTGTATAAGAATTGTTTAAGAAACAAGAAAACAATTGCCTGTATTTCTGCTAAATGCTATGCTAGAAAGAACGATAAGCTTCAGAGAGGACGAGAGAGTGATGACAGGTTTTAAAAAGGTAATATTGCCGGTTTTACTAGTGGTACTATTTTTAGCAGGTTGTAATCAAGCAGAAGTGCCTGCTTTAGTCCTTGACGGAACAATAACGGATACTAGTTTGTTAGAGAATAATAATGAGTTGACAGTCAATGGGACATTAACGTGGAATGGTGAAAAAAACGATTACGCAAGTGAAGTCATGATTACAGTGAGTAGCAATACAGCCGTAACAAATGCGACCACTGGAAAAGCAATGAAACTTGCTGACATCAAAGAGGAAGATACTGTTAGAGCTGTATTCCCACAAGGTTCAAATATTACTTCACCCGCCCCTGGAAAAGTATCTGAAAATGCTACATCTTTAAAAGTGACTCCAAAATAAAAGCGTGCCTTTCTAAAAGGAACGCTTTTTTTATAGGAATTTGTGTCAGACTGATGAACTATTGTAAATTCTCTTGTTTTCAGACCTTAAAGTGTGTTAGTTTTAATGTATTAATCACCTAGGAGGAGAATGATGAAAAAAGGGATTTTATTATCAATTTTGTTAGCTTTAGTATTAGTAATTAGTGCTTGTGGGGAAAGTGCGGAAGAAAAAGCAGCAAAAACACCACAAGGTAAATTTGTTCAAACAATGAAAAATGGGATGAATGTGCCTGATCAATATACATATACAACTTCTTTTGCTGTAAACGATATAAATGTTTCTAGCACGGACCCAAGTGCTCAAACGATGGGGATTTTAAAAGACATTAAGCTTTCTGTAACAACGTCCACTGACAAAAAAGCAAACAAATCAGAAGCAAAATTCAATGTAACATCGACGAATAACTTACTGCCAATTTCAATGGATTTAGATTTTTTAGTAGATAGTAAAACAGGGAATGCCTATATTCCACTTAAAACTATTGTAGAGCCTGATGCTTCTTTACTTAGTTATTTAGACCAAGCGACTGGTGGCATGTGGTCTAAAATTAACACCGATTACCCAGATTTAAAAAATAAATATCTTAGTACTGAAGAATTGACAAGTTCATTAACAGACCAACCTGAGGCAAAAACAGCTGTAAATACAAAAGAAATCGAGGCAGCCTCGAAAGATCTAAATAAAAAAGCAATAAAATTAACCGATACTTATTTCACTGGCTTAGAAAAAGATCGTTTTAAAGAAGCGGATGATGGCACTGTTAGCGTTACAATTAAAAACGCCGATATTGCTAACTTAATGAACCAAGTAGCTAAACTAATGGATGATGAAAAAGTAAAAGCAGATTTTAAAGTTATTGCAGAAAGCCAAGGTTCAGATGCAGTAACAGATTTTGATTCCACGTATGCAGAAATGAAATCGAGTTTAACAGATGCTGCGAAAGAATTAAAAGAAAATAAAACGTACTTGATTAGTAATAAACTTACTGTGAAATCAGGAAAAGAGAATAGCTTAGATACACTTACTCTTCAAACAAAAATAGAAGATAAATCCGATGCGAGTGCTCCTGAGTCTATTAGCTTTACGGTGAAAACAAAAGCAGAAGAATTTGTTCCAATTGAAGATTTCCCTACAAAAGATGAAGTTATTTCTAGCGAAGAGCTAAATAAAATCATTACTGATATTACAAGAAAAATGTATGGCGATATGGATATAAGTGGAACTAATTATTAATCAATCGAAAGACGCAGCGACTTAGGTCGTTGCGTTTTTTTGATTTTTATTTTGGCGCGTCTTTGTGGTATGATATGTAGAGAAAATGATGGACGGGTGAGGTAATGGAATTCGAATTGATAATGACAAGTGAAAGAGAGACAAGACTTCTCGCAAAACAACTTGGAGAAAATTTAACTGCTGGGGATGTGATTTTACTTGAGGGTGATCTTGGTGCGGGTAAAACTACTTTTACAAAAGGTCTAGGTGAAGGCCTTTTGATTCCGCAAATGATTAAAAGCCCGACCTTCACTATTATTCGCGAGTATAAGAAAGGGCGCTTGCCGCTTTACCATATGGATGTGTACCGTTTGGAAGATACTTCGGCTGATGAACTTGGTCTGGAGGAATATTTTTACGGAGCGGGTGTGAGCGTGGTTGAATGGGCGCAGTTTGTTCGTGAGGATTTACCAGAAGAATACTTGGAAATCAAGCTTTTTCATATAGATGAGAATACGCGTAAGATAGTTGTGAAGCCAGTTGGACAAAGGTATGAGCAACTTGCGATGGAGGTTTTTGGAAAATGATACTTGGGATGGATACGTCTTCTGATACGATGACGATAGCGCTTTTTAATGAGGGTGTCGTTATCGGCGAATATACAACGAATTTAAGAAAAAATCATAGTGTACGGTTGCTTCCAGCGATTGCTGTTTTAATGCAAGAATGTGGAGTAAAACCTACTGACCTAGAAAAAATTGCTGTAGCAAAAGGTCCAGGGTCTTACACGGGACTTCGTATTGGTGTAACGGTAGCGAAGACAATGGCTTGGGATGCGGGGATTCCGATTGTCGGGATTTCTTCTTTGGCACTTTTAGCAGAGAACGGTTTGTACTTTCCTGGAAAAGTTGTCGCTTTAATGGATGCGCGCCGTGGAAATGTGTACGCGGGTGTTTATCAAGTGACCGAGGGCAAAATGCAGAGTGTTATCGCGGACGGGCATATTGCGTTAACTGAATTACTAGAACAATTCGCGCCTAGCGAGGAGCTCATTTTATTCGTAGGAACCTTAACAGAACAAATTTGTGTGACTGTGACGGAAGTCCTTGGTGAGCGGGCGGTTTTTGCGCAGGCAGATTATACTTACTCACGAGCTAGTTCTCTCGTAAAACTGGCAGAGAATTTAGATGGAGAACCAGCAGACAATTTTGTTCCTGATTATTTAAAACTGGCAGAAGCGGAGAGTAAATGGTTGGAATCGAGGGGTTCCGAGTGAGTTTGGAAGAAGCCTTATTATTTCGGGAAGCAACCGTGACTGACTTGAAAAGTATTATGAATGTCGAAAATGCAGCATTTACAGTACCTTGGACGGAAGCAGCTTTTCGGAATGAATTTATTATTAACCAATACGCCTATTATTTACTTGCGATATATAAGGAACAAGTGGTAGGCTATGCAGGTGTTTGGCTCGTTTTAGATGAAGGGCATATTACGAATATTGCGATTCATCCAGATTATCAAGGGAATCATTACGGTGAGGCACTTTTGCGAGAAATGATTCGAGTTGCGAAAGAGCGTGGAGTTGTTCGGATGACATTAGAAGTTCGCGTATCCAATGATGTTGCTCAAGGACTTTATAAAAAATTAGGATTTCAAGACGGCGCCATTCGGAAAAACTATTATCCGGATACGAAAGAAGATGCGCTAGTGATGTGGGTGGACTTATGAAAAAAAATACATTAATTCTTGGGATAGAATCTAGCTGCGATGAAACAGCTGCTTCTGTTGTAAAAAATGGCAATGAAATTATATCGAGTGTCGTGGCTTCGCAAATTGAGAGCCATAAACGATTTGGCGGGGTAGTTCCCGAAATCGCCTCGAGACACCACGTGGAGCAAATTACACTTGTGATTGAAGAGGCCTTAAAACAAGCGAATGTGACAATGGATGATTTAGACGGGGTAGCTGTGACAGAAGGGCCAGGTCTAGTTGGAGCTCTACTTATCGGAGTGAATGCGGCTAAAACGCTAGCTTTTATGCACAATTTACCTTTAGTCGGTGTACACCATATTGCAGGCCATATTTATGCAAATCGTTTTGAAACTGAATTTAAATTTCCGCTACTCTCATTAGTTGTCAGCGGCGGTCATACGGAACTAGTTTTAATGAAAGCGGACAATGAGTTTGAAATTATCGGGGAGACAAGGGACGATGCAGCTGGTGAAGCTTATGATAAAGTAGCGCGCACACTTGGTCTCGCTTATCCGGGCGGCGTGCAAATTGATAAACTTGCCAAAGACGGCGAAGACACTTTTCATTTTCCAAGGGCGATGATGGATGAGGGTTCGTTTGATTTTAGTTTTAGTGGATTGAAGTCTTCCTTTATTAACACGCTTCATAATTTAAGACAGCGTGGTGAGGAGCCGAATCCAAACGATATGGCGGCGAGTTTTCAAGCAAGCGTTGTGGATGTTTTAGTAAGTAAAACGATTCGCGCAGCTAAACAATATGATGTGAAACAACTGCTTCTTGCTGGAGGCGTGGCGGCGAATCAAGGTTTACGAGAACGACTTATTCAAGAAGTAAAACTAGAACTTCCGGAGACCGAATTGATTATTCCGCCGTTAGCCTTATGCGGAGACAATGCCGCAATGATTGCTGCTGCAGGGACAGTGAGTTTCTTACAAGGAAAACGTAGTGGTTTTGATATGAATGCGAATCCGGGATTATTGCTGGAAGATATATAAAAAGCGTGCGATTTTTCGTTCCGCACGCTTCGGACTGCAGTCTATTTATATTAGGCCAATTTTCCGATTATGCCTCTAAAATACAACTTTCGCGCCAACTCTTTTTCTAAAGATACTTGCATGCTATAATTGTGATGCAAATAAGTTTATGGTGGTGCACCGGCCTTTTTCATCCAGAAAGTTGGTGGTGCTTATGTTATTTTTTAGGCGTTACCTGGAAAGGATAAACGTGTGACTGTTTTCGAGAGTCTTACGCTGATGATTGCTTTTGCAGTCTTAATCGTAACAATCATGAACAGCAAAAATGACAAAAAATAAAAACCACTCATAAGCCTGACAGCTAGTGGTTTTTAAATAAATCATATAAAAGGCTGTCACCATCTTAAATGGTGTTTGCGAGAGAGTCATGTTGACGCATGGCTCTCTTTTCATTTATATAGTAACACATTTACTTATTATTTGCCAATTTTTTCCTTCCTACTGATAGCATCTAGTTCTTAGAGAACAGCTGTTTTTTACATTGTTTTATTTAAAAATTGGCGTACTTTTTCTTCATATGTTTTTGGATCTACCGTGAATGCTTGGCCGTGTTCTGCACCTTTGACAATCCATTTTTCTTTATAGCTATTTGTAGCGTCATAAAGTTCGTCTACCATATAAGTAGGGACGAATGCATCAGCATCACCGTGGATGTAGAAAATGGGTAAGTCTGTTTTAGCGACCGCATCAACCGCACTTGCTTCGCTAAAAAAGAAACCTTCTTTGAATTTATTAATCAGACTAGCTGTTGGGATTATCGGAAATTTTGGTAAGTGGAACATGGCTTTTAATTGATAAGAAAGTTCGGCATCCATCGAGGTATAGCCACAATCCGCGATAATACTTTTTACTTGTTTTGGTAGTTTTTCGCCGCTGGTCATAAGAACGGTGGAGCTACCCATGGAAACGCCATGCAGTGCGATTTGAGTGTCAGTACCATTTTTGTCGATTACTTGGTCAATCCACTGCACATAATCTTTGCGTTCAGGCCAACCAAATCCAATATTATCTCCTTCACTTTCACCGTGCGCTCTAGCATCAGGCATTAAGACATTATAGCCGAATTTTTCATGATACATTCTAGCGAGACCAGCCATCTCGACTTTTCCACTTTTCCCACGATAGCCGTGAGCTAAAATAATGGTCGTGTTAGAAGGGATATCTGCTGGTAAATAATTAGCAACGAGTTTCAAATTATCTGCTGAAGTTTCTGTCCATTTTATGAGGTTTTGCTTTTCCATCCATGCGACATTTGCTTCACGATTTTTCTTTGCAAGTTTGGCTGTGTCAGTTGTTTCGTCTGTTGTTGCTGTGTCGTTCATACTTGAATTGTCGCGCGCTAAAGCATAGCTATATAAGTAAAAACTAGCACAAATGGTAATAATAACAAGTAAACCAACGATAATCGAACTAGAAATAATTAAAATCTTTTTCATTGTTTGCTCCTTTTTTATGTAGATTATATGGATTCCAGTTCTTCGCTTATTTGTTCCCATTCTTCCATTAATTTCTCTCCGTCAGCTTTTACGGCGTCTAGCTCTTGAGTGATTTCAAGGGCTTTTTCATGGTCTTGGAAAACTTCTGGATTCGTTAATTGAAGTTCGATTTCGGCAATCTTTTCGTCCGTTTCTTCCATGGATTTTTCTATTTCTTCTAGTTTTCGTTTTCTTTGGCGAAGTAGTTTTTGTTGTTCTTTTTCTTCTTGGTAGTTTAATTTTCTGACGGAGGCGGTTGCTTCAACTTGTTCGCCTTTTTTGCGTCGGTCCTCGGCATCAAGTCGTGCCAGTTCTTTTTCTTCTGCTAATTTTTCTTGATAATAATCGTAATCTCCAAGGAAAACGGTTGCTTTTTCGGGCGCTAGTTCGACGATTTTAGAAGCAATCCTGTTAATAAAATAGCGGTCATGGGAAACGAAGAGAATCGTGCCTTCAAAATCAATTAAAGCTGCTTCTAAAACTTCTTTACTTTCAATATCTAAATGGTTGGTTGGCTCATCAAGGATAAGTACATTGGCTTCAAGTAAAGTGAGCTTAGCAAGAGCAAGGCGCGCTTTTTCGCCACCGCTTAAAGATTGGACATTTTTTAGTACATCATCATCTGAAAAAAGGAAATTACCTAGTGTTGTACGGACGTTCACTTCATTCAGCTCTGGATAATCGTCCCATAGTTCCATTAATACGGTTTTGTTGGATGTCAGTTTGGCTTGTTCTTGATCATAGTAACCAATTTTCACGCCAGCGCCGAAGTGGAATTCGCCACTTAGAGCTGGAATATCGCGAATAAGTGTTTTAAGCAGAGTAGACTTGCCGATTCCGTTTGGACCAACAAGGGCAAGGCTATCTTGGCGTTTCATTTCGAACGTTAGGTTGGAAGCAATGCGCTTATCTTTCGCGTAACCAATGCTTAGCTGATCTACCATTAAAACATCTTTACCCGTTTGTTTTTCAAATTGGAAACCAAAATGCGCTGCTTTTTCATCACCTTGCGGGCGACCAAGCACATCCATTTTTTCTAATTGTTTTCTTCTACTCTGAGCGCGCTTCGTTGTCGATGCGCGGACGATATTTCTAGCAACAAAATCTTCTAGTTTGGCAATCTGTTTTTGTTGTTTATCGAACTCTTTCCACATTTGTTCTAGTTTCGCTTGTTTTTGATTCACGAAGGAACTGTAATTTCCTTTGTAGTAATCGATTTTGGTTCGGCTAATTTCGTATACTTGATTCACGACTTTATCAAGGAAGTAGCGGTCATGGGATACGATGAGTAACGAACCATGATAATTTTGTAAATAGGTTTCGAGCCACGCTAGTGTTTCGATATCTAAATGGTTAGTTGGTTCATCAAGAACAAGAATATCTTGTTTAGCAAGTAGTAATTTGGCTAAAGCAAGCCGCGTTTTTTGGCCACCACTTAGAGAAGCGATTTCTACTTCATAATCTTCTGGATAAAAACGCAATCCATTTAAAACAGAACGGATTTCTGCTTCATAAGTATAGCCGCCACTTTCTTTAAAAGTATGTTGTAACGTATCATAATCCGTCATCAGTGCTTGGTATTTTTCTGGATCATTATAGAGTTCCGGTTCGCCGAGACGAAGCTCCATTTTGCGCAAATCAGCTTCCATTTTTCGCAGTGAATCAAACACACTTAGCATTTCATCCCAAATGGTTTTGGAAGATTCTAGACCGGTATTTTGAGCCAAATAGCCAATTTCCACACTTTTTGGTTTGGAAATAGTTCCGCCATCATAACTCATTTTGCCGGCAATGATTTTAAGTAAAGTAGATTTTCCTGCACCATTTCGCCCAACTAGAGCGATTCGATCACCTGTTTTTACTTCTAATTTAATATTATCTAAAATAACTTCTGCACCGAAGAATTTAGAAATTTGCTGAACTTGTAATAATATCATAATCTCTCTCCTCGAACGTTCTCCCTACTAGTTTATCTTAAAAGCCAAGTAATCGCAATGAGATAGCCAAGATAGCTTGAATAAGAAAGATTGTGAATACACTCGCATTATTTGTGATTTTAGCGTAGAATATAAAAAGAGGACTGCACCGGATATTTTGCGGGACAAAACCTTACTTGAAAGTTATGAGCAAAAAGTTTGTGCATTCCTTGTGAAATGTTTATAGTATATAAGCAAGCATGTGAAAGGAAGTACAGTTCACAATAGCTTCAACTTCAGAAAAAATTTAAAAGAAGAAGGGACAGAAGGCATGATGGAGGAAACAACTAAAATTCCACAAGCGACAGCAAAACGCTTACCATTATATCATCGTTACTTGAAATACCTAGATGAGTCAGGTAAGGAACGAGTATCATCTGCGGAATTAAGTGAAGCGGTGAAAGTTGATTCAGCGACTATTCGACGAGATTTTTCGTACTTTGGCGCATTAGGTAAGAAAGGATACGGGTATAACGTTTCTTACATACTCGACTTTTTCAGCAAAACACTTAGCCAGGACAAACAGACAAATGTTGCACTAATCGGTGTAGGTAACCTTGGTACAGCATTATTACATTATAATTTCATGAAAAATAATAATATCAAAATCGTTGCTGCATTTGATGTGGATCCAGCGAAAGTAGGTAGTGTTCAACAAGACATTCCAATTTATCACTTGAATGATATGGAAGAAATTGTTCGTGAAAACGGTGTGGAAGTAGTTATTCTGACAGTTCCAGCTGATGAAGCACAAGTAACGGTAGATCGTTTAATTGAAGCGGATGTTAAAGGTATTTTAAATTTTACCCCAGCTCGTATCAGTGTTCCAAAACAAGTTCGTGTGCACCATATCGACCTTACAACGGAATTACAAACGTTAATCTATTTCCTGGAAAATTATCCAGCGAAAACAGAATAAAAAAACCTGTAGAAGGTAAGCTAAACTTACTTTCTACAGGTTTTTTTACGCCTTTTAAATCCAGTGATAATCAGACCGATGCCAATGCCAAAATCCATTAATGTCATGATAATTAGTATATATGCAAGCACATCATAACCATAATCAGCCACACGAACAACAACAAAATATACAAATACAAGACCCAGCGCAAAATATAAAAAACTTTGCTTCATTAATGAATTTTTCATATTATCCCCCAATAATTCCTAGACTCAACAGCAAAACAATCGTATTCATTAAAATATGCGCGCCCATCGAAACGACAATCCGTTTTGTTTTCGTATAAAGGAAACAAAGAATTAGTCCGATGACAAAATAAGTAAGTAAGAAAGAAATATCTCCGTGAAGTAATCCAAAGAAAAGCGAACTAATAACCGCAGCCACATGAATATTCATCACATTACTTAGCCCACCAAAAACCACTTTTCGAAATACAAGTTCTTCTAAAATTGGACCTAAAATGGAAATGAAAATTAAGAAAATAGGTGCAGCTTTAGTCAAATCAACTAGTAACTCCGTATTTGCAGAGTTACTTAAATCTCCAGAAATCAGCGTAATGATAATACTACAAACAATTTGTGCCGCATATAACCCAATGACGCCTCCGACAATCCAAACAATACTTAGAAGCGGTTTCGTTTTTTCACCGAGTTCGATTTTATTTTCTTTCGGTTTTCTATAAAGCATTGGAATAATAATCGCAAGTGATAAAAGATTAGAGAATATCGACCAAATAACCATTCCATAAGATGCAGCATCCTCTATTGAAAGGGATGTTGTACTAAGTAGAACATGTTGAATAATAGGAATCCCAGCAGATGCAGAAAAAAGTAATAACAAATAAACTAAAACAATCGTAATATAACGCTTAGCCAAAAAATACGCATCCTTTCTATAAACAAACATTGGCTAAATTGCTTCAAACAAGCGGAAATAGCTCTTCTTATTGTACTCGTTATGAAGCTTTACCGCAAATAAGAATTCTTCTATTTTTTTAAACGTTTTTGCTTGCATTTTTTATTCAGTTTGGTATCATAATAACTGTATTAGCACTCTGATGTGTCGAGTGCTAAAATGAAAAAAGTAATTATATCAGAGGAGGTCATTTACATTGTTAAAACCATTAGGAGATCGTGTTGTAATTGAAGTACTTGAAGCAGAGGAAAAAACAGCGAGTGGGATTGTATTACCAGACTCTGCCAAAGAAAAACCGCAATCAGGGAAAATTGTTGCAGTCGGTTCAGGTCGTGTGCTAGATAACGGAACAAAAGAACCACTTGAAGTTGCAGAAGGTGACACAGTTATCTTTGCAAAATACTCTGGAACAGAAGTGACGTATGAAGGAACTGACTATCTGATTTTACGTGAAAGTGACATTTTAGCAATTACTAAATAATTTTAAAAAAAGAAATAATCGGAGGGAAATATAAAATGGCAAAAGATATTAAATTTAGTGAAGATGCTCGTCGTGCCATGTTACGTGGTGTCGACCAACTAGCAAACGCAGTAAAAGTAACGCTTGGCCCAAAAGGTCGTAATGTTGTTTTAGAGAAGAAATTCGGTTCTCCGTTAATTACAAATGATGGGGTAACAATTGCAAAAGAAATTGAATTAGAAGACCCATTTGAAAATATGGGAGCAAAACTTGTATCTGAAGTTGCTTCTAAAACCAATGATGTTGCTGGGGACGGAACTACAACAGCTACCGTTTTAGCGCAAGCAATGATTCAAGAAGGCTTAAAAAATGTAACAGCTGGAGCAAACCCAGTAGGCGTTCGCCGCGGTATCGAAAAAGCCGTAGCAACAGCTATCGAAGAATTAAAAGCTATCTCTAAACCAATTGAAAGCAAAGAGTCTATCGCTCAAGTTGCTGCTATTTCTTCTGGTGATGAAGAAGTTGGTAAATTAATCGCAGAAGCAATGGAACGCGTTGGTAACGACGGCGTTATCACTATTGAAGAATCCAAAGGTTTTGCAACAGAATTAGACGTAGTAGAAGGTATGCAATTTGACCGTGGCTACACTAGCCCATACATGGTAACTGATTCCGACAAAATGGAAGCAGTTCTTGAAAAACCATATATTTTAATTACAGATAAAAAAATCAACAATATTCAAGAAATCTTACCAGTTTTAGAACAAGTCGTTCAACAAGGTCGTCCAATGTTAATCATTGCGGAAGATGTTGAAGGGGAAGCTCAAGCAACTCTTGTACTAAACAAACTTCGCGGAACATTTAACGTAGTAGCCGTGAAAGCTCCTGGTTTCGGTGATCGTCGTAAAGCAATGCTAGAAGATATTGCTATTTTAACAGGCGGACAAGTCATCACAGAAGACCTAGGATTAGAACTAAAAACAGCTACTGTTGATCAACTTGGAACAGCTAACAAAGTAGTCGTAACAAAAGATGATACAACAATCGTAGAAGGAGCAGGCGATTCCACACAAATTAGCGCTCGCGTAAACCAAATCCGTGCGCAAATGGAAGAAACTACTTCTGAATTTGATAGAGAAAAATTACAAGAACGGTTAGCAAAACTTGCAGGTGGAGTAGCTGTTGTTAAAGTCGGCGCTGCAACTGAAACAGAGCTAAAAGAACGTAAATTACGTATTGAAGATGCGCTTAACTCTACTCGCGCAGCTGTAGAAGAAGGTATCGTAGCTGGTGGTGGTACTGCCCTTGTAAGTATTTACAATAAAGTAGCAGCACTTGAAGCAGAAGGCGACGTAGAAACAGGTATCAACATTGTGCTTCGTTCTCTAGAAGAACCAGTTCGCCAAATCGCACATAACGCTGGACTTGAAGGTTCGGTTATCGTTGAACGCTTGAAACACGAAGCAGTTGGTGTTGGTTTCAATGCAGCAAACGGCGAATGGGTAAACATGATTGATGCAGGTATTGTGGATCCAACTAAAGTAACACGTTCCGCTCTACAAAATGCATCATCTGTTGCAGCGCTTCTATTAACTACAGAAGCAGTCGTAGCAGACAAACCAGACGAAAACGGCCCAGCAGCTGTTCCTGATATGGGAATGGGTGGCATGGGCGGCATGATGTAAGAGTAACATCAGCGGACATTTTTAAAAGATCTCTGGATTTTTCCAGGGATCTTTTTTATTGTGATTTAATAACAGAATTTTTTTCAAGAGGTTAATAGACGAGTGTACATTTAAAAATTTTTAAAGGAGCCAAATCATATTGTATGAGGTAATAAACTACCCATTTTTTTGTGAAAAAAACCACAAATTATGTTTTACTCCAAACTCCGAGGGTACTGGTATACATGTAAGGTGAAAAATTTGAGGAGGGATTTTTAATGTGTACGTCAATAACTTATACAACGAAGGATCACTATTTTGGAAGGAATTTCGATTATGAACTTTCTTACAAAGAAGTTGTGGTTGTTACGCCGAAAAATTACCCGTTCCATTTTCGCAAGGTAGAGGATATAGAGAAGCATTATGCACTTATTGGTATTGCTGCTGTGATGGAAAACTACCCGTTGTATTACGATGCTACCAATGAAAAAGGCCTTAGTATGGCAGGACTCAATTTCTCAGGAAATGCGGATTACAAGGATTTTGCAGAAGGTAAGGACAATGTGACCCCCTTTGAATTTATTCCGTGGATTCTTGGTCAATGCGCTACTGTAAAAGAAGCAAGAAGATTACTTCAGAGAATCAATCTCGTGAATATTAGTTTTAGTGAAAATTTACCGCTGTCTCCATTACATTGGTTGATGGCTGATCAAACAGAATCTATTGTAGTGGAATGTGTGAAAGATGGACTTCACATTTATGATAATCCTGTTGGCGTGTTAACAAATAATCCAACATTTGATTACCAACTATTTAATTTAAACAATTATCGCGTTCTTTCGAGTGAAACCCCAGAAAATAATTTTTCCAAAGAGATTGATTTGGATGCTTATAGTCGTGGGATGGGCGGAATTGGCTTACCTGGTGATTTATCTTCTATGTCTCGTTTTGTGAAAGCAACTTTTACCAAATTGAATTCTGTTTCAGGTGATTCTGAATCAGAAAGTATTAGCCAATTTTTCCATATTTTAGGCTCGGTGGAACAACAAAAAGGTCTTTGTGATGTTGGTGGGGGAAAATACGAGCATACTATTTATTCCTCGTGTTGCAATATCGATAAAGGAATTTATTATTATAGAACATACGGAAACAGTCAAATTACTGGTGTGGATATGCACCAAGAGGATTTAGAGAGCAAAGAACTAGCTATTTATCCACTCGTCAATGAGCAACGACTAAACATTGTTAACAAATAACTGTGAGGCTGTGACAGGGAATTCCCTTGTCATAGTTTTTTTTGTGAGGAAAAACCAAAACTTGTTAGATGAAAAACAATTTTGGGACCGAAAAGCTAAGTTATCATTTCCTATTCCTTGTTATAATAAAAGAAAAGGAGATGCACTTGCTATGAGAGAAAATTCCATTATTGGTCGAATTATTGCATTTTGTGCAATTTGCTTTGCATTTTTCAACCCGAAAACAGTGACTTATTGGTTAGGAGTTCGCGCAGAATCTGGTCCAGCTTGGTATCTCACTACAGTTGTCGCATGCGGCATTGCGGTTTTCGTACTGATCGATTTAATCAAAAAAATAAAACGAAGAAAAGCGGCAGAATGAAAGTTTTCGTGGTATACTACTAGAAAAACGACTAGGAGAAAGCCATGAACTGGACACGTATAAGTAGTATTATAATAGTTGGTTTTACAGCAATAGGAGCAATTTATGGTGGCTTATCCATGGTTTTCATGCCAAGTGGTGGATTGCTGTCACTTTCAACCGGATTACTTGATGGTTCACCGTTTGTGGATTATTTAGTACCAGGCATATTTTTATTCGTATTTGTTGGATTATTTCATTTAGCAGCTCTAATTTATTTACTAAAAAAATTACCAAGAACCAAAGAAGTTATGTTCGCAGCGGCGGTCGTATTAGCTGTTTGGATGATTGTACAATTACTGATTATCGGCTACGTATTTATTTTACAAATTATCTTTTTAGTTGTCGCGGCAGTGGAAATGTTTTTAGCGATACAATTAAAAAAACAGCAACGGTGAAATAGAATTTAGTTAGGTTATTTTCCCCCCCTGAAATTAAGGGAGATAGATAGCCTAACTTTTTAGCTTTAGAAAACATAATTTATAAGCACGAATGTAAATAAAAAATCCTTCTATAAAAAGAAGGATTTTTTTCGGTTATTTCTGTTGTTCTTTTAATAAATCACGAATTTCTTTTAAGTATTCTTCAGTTGGTGGTACTGGCGTTTCTTCCACCGTTTGCTCTTTTTTCTTAATAAAACTAGTAAGTACTTTGACGAAAATAAAAATGGCAAAAGCGATGATGACAAAGTCAACGATGGACTGGATGAAAGCACCGTATTGAATAACGGATTTACCAACTTTGAAACTTAAATCTGTAAAATCAAGACCACCAAGAAGTACACCGACAAGTGGCATAATGATGTTATCTACTAAAGATGAAACAATTTTACCGAAAGCAGCCCCGATAACTACCGCTACAGCAAGGTCTAGGACATTCCCTTTTAATGCGAAATCTCTAAATTCTACTAACATTTTTTTCATGAAAATTCACCTCCCACTATCCAGTATAAAACATCTAACTGCGATGTGAAAGCAACTGAACTTATTTTAGCAATAAACTGCCTATGTATAGCGTTGGCGCCATTAATGCGTAGCCAATAATAATAAATGTGAGTGTTCGAAGCCAGAAAGAACGAAGAATAGTAGGTTGCCATTTTGCCAAGAGTGCTTGAATCCACATCGTGATGAGCGTAACAAAGGCAAACATGAAAAACAATTCGATATAACGAAGCATAGGTAAAACCTCCTTTTCTATCACTATGCCATAATCTTAGCATCATTTGCAATAGGAAATGAGCCGATTATTTCCATTCAATTGTTGCACATGATAAGTTAAAAAGAGTAAAACCGTTCGTTCGAAAAAGGAGTAGCAAATGAAATTATTGAAAAGGGTCAGTTTTTTTCTCATTATACTATATCTACTAATCGTGCCAGTTCAGCATGTTTCAGCGCATGCTTATTTGGAAAATTCGAATCCGGCCGATCAATCACATATTCAAACCGCGCCCGAAAAAGTAACGCTTGTTTTTAATGAAGAAATTGAAGCGGATTTCCCTTTAATAGAAGTCAAAGATTCAAGTGGGAAGCAAGTGGAAACCGGCAAAACCTCTGTTTCTAAAAAGAATAATCATATGGTTGAAGCGTCTTTACCAGCTGATTTGAAAGCAGATGTCTATTCTGTTTCATGGCGTGTTGTGTCAGCGGATGGACATGCGGTTACGGGGATCATTTCTTTTAAGTTAGGCGATACGAAAGCGACGTTCCAAGCATCGGAAGTTCCCTCAAGTGGAGCGGACTTGCAAATTAGTT